>CAINWE010000123.1 GCA_903854365.1 Oligoflexia bacterium | reverse complement strand
TGAACTCAGACTAAAACTAGTTAAAGCGACCAATCTGCACTAACTGTGAAGGATCCACTCCTTGAGCAGATAAAATCGAAGCTTGTTGCGCTACCGATTTTGCCAACGCCCGAAACGCGAGCGCTACTGAAGATTGCGGATCGCGAATCACCACAGGGCGCCCCTCATCTCCCCCTTCTCGAACCTCAGTCACCAGCGGTAACTGAGCTAAGAGCGGCAATTTGAATCGTTGAGCCAAGCCTTTTCCCCCGTTTTCACCAAAAAGTGAATGTCTCGTATCGCAGTGTCCGCACTGAAAATAACTCATATTCTCTACGATTCCCATGACCGGAATTCGAACTTTCTCGAACATATGAAATGCTTTTCTTACATCCTGCAATGATACTTCCTGGGGAGTAGTCACTAACACTGCGCCAGTCACCGGCACAAGCTGAGCCAACGACAACTGCACATCACCGGTACCTGGAGGCATATCCACGATAAGGTAATCTAACTTCCCCCAGAGGACTTTGTGGCAGAACTGATTCACAATACTATGAAGCATGGGCCCTCGCCAAACCACTGGCTGATCCCCCTGAGTAAGAAACCCCATCGACATCACTTTGACACCCAGGGCAGTCGGCGGAATAAACACTTCCCCTCTCTGAGGGTCTTCTTGAATCGTCGGAGAATCGGTCACTCCCATCATAGTCGGAACATTGGGGCCGTAAACATCCGCGTCCAGCAACCCCACTTGAGCACCTTCAAGGGCCAGAGCCGTTGCAAGATTCACCGCAACCGTGCTCTTACCCACACCCCCTTTACCACTCGAAACGGCAATAATATGACTAATTCCCTCGATCCGATTGGAAGGAGCCTGAGAACCCGAAGAACGAACCCTCACCTCGGCGTCCATCTGGATCTCGACTTTCTGCACCCCTGACACAGCAGACACGGCGGCTCGACAATCCCCTTCAATCTTAGCCTTCAACGGACAAGCGGGCGTCGTTAAAACGACACGAAACGAAACCGACCCCTGCTCCGCACTCACCTTGAGGTCTCGAATCATATTCAAGGTAACCAAATCTTTCTTCAAGTCAGGATCTTGAACGGACCTTAAAGCTGCAAGGACGCTTTCTGAATTCAAAGTCGACATATTTTGCATAGTTTCTTTTCCCTACCAGACCGTGACTCGCTGAGCAAGCAATAGCCCTTGAAATTAACAAACTCGGACGCCTACCTTCGGGAGGTGCCCAACCCCCCCAACAAATGAAGTAACTCTTTTCGAGTTTTATCATCATCTCTAAAGACACCGAGCATGGAACTGGTGATCGTATAGCTGTTTTGTTTTTCTACCCCCCGCATCATCATGCAGAGATGATTGGCCTCAATAATGACGGCTACTCCGAGCGGATCCAAAACCCGCATCAACTCGCCTGAAATCTGACCCGTCAACCGCTCCTGAACCTGAAGTCTCCTCGAAAAAACATCAACGATCCTAGGGATTTTCGAGAGGCCAATAATTTTTCGTCTAGGAATATACGCAACGTGCGCCTTGCCGTAAAACGGAAGCAAATGATGCTCGCACAAGGAAAAAAGTTCAATATCACGAACAATGACTAGCTCGCTCGATTCCGAATCAAACAGTGCTTTACCCACGATTTGATCGACGCTTTTGCCATAGCCGGATGTCAGAAACTCCATCGCTTTAGCATATCTTTTAGGCGTATCCAGGAGTCCTTCACGCGTCGAGTCCTCACCAACAAGGTTCAAAATCGACCCCATATGCTTCATGATCTCAGTTCGCTTCACATCTTCTTTTTCCATAAACCCTACCTTCGAGCTTTCTCCCCCATCCATCGCGCAATGAGAGACCGTTCTAACTTGAGACGCCAATCTTCCTGTAGTGGAATCCAATCCAAGAGTCGAGTCATCACTTCCGGACTAAAACCGCAAGGAGAGATGAGATGAAATGGCCGTAAATCATTCACGCAATTCAAGGCAATTCCATGAAACGTCACCCATTTTCGAACCGCAATTCCAAGAGAAGCAATTTTCTTTTCCCCTAACCAAACACCGGTAGCACCCTCACGAACTGAAGGACGAAGGTCGACCTGATGCTCCAAACCTAGATCGAAGAGCTCGTCCATGAAAACCTTTTCCACGCTCCTCAGAAAGCCAGCCACATCATGACGCGGTCCCCAACCCAAACCATCCAACTTCACGATAGGATAGACGACCAACTGCCCCGGACCATGAAAAGTGAGATCCCCGCCTCGCTCCGCTTCGGCAAAAGTCATCCCAAGCGGTAAAGACTGCGGAACAGGCATATGTCGCTGCCTCGGAGTACCCGTAAACTGAAGTCCCCTTCCCTGAGTGACCACGGGGTGATGCTCAAGAAAGAGGATCGTATCAGGAATTTCATCCCGCACTCGTTGTTCGACCAAGGAGAGCTGCAGGGCTCTAGCCTCTTCGTAAGCGGTCAAACCGGGAAGAGATTGAAACCGCAATTGCAAGCTTATACCCTGACTTGCGCCTGCGGAGAGTGCGTCGCCTTTTTCTGAAAGATATGGATCGCGTGTCCGAGCGTCGCTTCTGCTGCTTCCATGAGCGTTTCAGGAAGCGTAGGATGCGGATGAACAGTTAATGCAAGATCCTCCACATGAGCACCCATCTCGATCGCAAGTGCTGCCTCCGAAATGAGATTCGAAGCCTCGGCACCCACAATGTGAACACCCAGCAACCTGCCCGTTTTCGCATCCCCAATCATTTTCACAAAACCATCCGTCTCCACGACAGAAAGAGCCCGACCGTTTGCAGCATAGGGGAAGTTACCCACCTGCACATCGACCCCTTTCGCTTTGGCCTCAGCCTCAGTCAGACCGACCGTGGCAATTTCCGGATCCGTAAAAATGACAGCGGGCATCGCGACCACATCATAGGCAGTCTTCTTACCAGCAATCGCCTCAGCCGCCACGATTCCCTCTTTGGAGCCCTTGTGGGCTAAAAGCGGCTGGCCGGCAATATCTCCAATCGCATAGAGATGGGGTACCGCAGTTTGCCTCTGAGCATTAACCGCCAAAAACCCCTTGGCATCTACCTTGAGACCCGCTTTTTCCAACCCCAGATGATCCGAGTTCGGAGTTCTGCCAATTGTCACGAGCACCACTTCAAACTCGTACTTTTTCTCGACGGAGCCATCCAATAGGGTCACCTCGACATGCTTAGGAGTCTTCTTGATCGCCCGAACTTGCGTCTTCATCAAGATCGTGACGCCGCGCTTTTCAAGCTTGCGAGCTACAATTTTGGTTAATTCTGGATCCACGCCGCCAAGCAGTTGTGCACCTGCCTCCACTACGGTCACTTGAGTGCCT
>CAINWE010000122.1 GCA_903854365.1 Oligoflexia bacterium | reverse complement strand
GTTCTACCACCAATTCAAACAATCGAAACTCGGCCCCCCCTTTTTGCACCATTTGCTCCCCCAGTCGGACCGCAAACTCGAACTGGCCGCTTCGACTTAAATATTCCAATTCCACCATCTTCATAGGAATCGAGGCCCGGATGTCGTCTCCAATGCGCTTAAAAAAGTGATTCGCCATCTCCTCAAGCCCCAACGAATACAGGCAGGATATTACCTCCAGCTGCACCTCCAACGAACTTCTACCCACAGCCTGAGCCCGCTTCAACATATCTAAACCCTTAGTCTGATCGGCTTGCTTTAAAAACACTTTTGCACAGGAGATCATGGCAAAAGCAATCGGCACCACGAGCGTTTCATCGGAATTTTCAAAATTGGTAACGATCTCAAAAAAATTTGCAACATCGACCAGTTTTTGATTTTCCGCGGCAACCTTGACTAAATCCGGCACCCTTTTCAAGGGCAAAACCCCCGATTGAACCATCGCCGAGCCCACCCGATAGGCATCCTTAAAGCGCTCACGCTTCAGGAAAATATCAAAAAGTCCCATGAGGCTAGGATAATGGGTGGGATTAGTAGTTAATGCAGCCTCATACACCCCTTCCGCCTCGGCCACCTGTCCGCGAGAACCATAAACCTGCCCCAATAATGCCCTCGCCGCAAACGGCTTGGCCTCTGAGGCAATCACTTCGTTCAACATATAAATTGCAGAATCGAAGTTTTCCTCCCAAATTTCAATTTTTGCATTTTCAAGCCCTACGAGGTAGCTGGGCCTCAGAGCCTTCGGCCGGGACACCTGAAGCAACGTGCCTTCCATTGTCGACACCGTGAACGGCTTGATAATCAGCGCGTCTACTTCTGCCTCGAGCGCCATACTTTTGACGATCGGAGAATCAGACGCAGTGAGAAAAATAAACACGCCTTTCAACTTGCTTGGAAAATACTTATTATAAAGATCGAGCAACTCAACACTACTATTGCCCCCGATACTCATTTCACACACGACAATATTGGGTCGCAGGCTGCCCATGATTTGAACGGCTTGGTCAAGGGAATCAACCGCCTTCACTTCCGGAGTAGCCAAACCTAAGCCACAAATTAAACTACGTAGAGCTCCGCGACTGGCAGCTGCCGAGTCCAACACTAGTGCACGGGAGGATTTCCAGAAATTTAAGACAGCCGGGCTCTCTTTTGCAGCATTTTCTGAGATCACAGCACCCCTACCTCTCTCACAGAGACAATGATTAAGTTCATCACAGCTATTCTATTAATTAAATTAATTATATGTTATTATCTTGATTATTAGGTAATAAAATATGTCACAAATAGAACCCACCCAAAACCCATCCCAACAAGCTTCTTACTTTGACCTATTTATGCGTCTACTTGACTCGGTGTTTCTTTTAAATCGTGAAAATTACTGTGTTCTCGAGGCAAATGCCTCGACCGAAAGACTCCTCGAAATCAAGTCAGAAGACCTGCAAGGCAAATCTCTCCTCGATTTTATTGAGCCTTCAATGAGAGAGGAAACAGAAAAAAAATTAAGAATTGCCAAACGGAAATACTACCCGCTCGAGTTTGAAGCCAAGTTTCAGCTCAGCGAAGC
>CAINWE010000121.1 GCA_903854365.1 Oligoflexia bacterium | reverse complement strand
GATGATGGGTTCTATTTCTAGTTGAGTAAGAAATTGTTCGGGATTGTTACGCGCCGCCTCCCGGGCTTGGATGCGATCCAGGTTGACGTAGGTGAACTGTCCTGGGCTGAAGAGAAGTTCTCGCAAAAAGGTACTCTTTCCCGATTGGCGGGGGCCGAAAACAGTAAGAATTGGCCAGAATTTCAATTGCCTCTTCACTTCACTGGAAAGTAGTCGAGGACGTAAGTGGGCCATGTTTCATATTAACCCTGTCGTATTATTGCAGTCAAGATGCAATAATACGACAGGGTTGTGACTCAATGTTCAGAGACTGAGAATGAGTGACGTGAGCTCAAAGGAGCCGTTTCTCCTCGGTTCCGCTCTTGGCAGCGGTGCCCATTGCCCCGGGACGCCTGAGGTGCTATTCACGGTGAAACCGCCGAATTACCAGAAGATCACCCGAAGCTAATCAGCAGATCAGAAGGAAGTGATGAGTCCCTATGTCTGACCTTTTTGAATTCACCCAGTCTCAACGTTCGACAGGAGAGCGCTCCCGCGAACTGCCTCGCTCGGGCCCTCTCGCTCATCGGATGAGGCCAAGGGGTTTGAACGATCTGCTGGGGCATGAGCGCATTCTGGCGCCGGGTAAGCCTCTGAGGCAGTGGATCGAGAAGGACATCGTCCCTTCGTTGATTTTCTGGGGGCCGCCGGGGTGTGGGAAAACCACCTTGGCTCAACTGATTGCTCATCACACGACCGCTCAGTTTGAGGCTCTGAGTGCGGTACAGGCGGGCGTGAAGGAAATCAAAGAAGTCACTCAGCGCGCTAAAGAAGCGCGGATCCGTCACCGTCAGAAAACGGTTTTATTTCTAGACGAAATTCATCGATTCAACAAATCCCAGCAAGACGCACTTTTACCCCATGTCGAAGACGGCACCGTAACACTCATTGGAGCGACGACCGAGAATCCCTCCTTTGAGCTCAATCACGCGCTCCTCTCCCGGGCTCGCGTGATTCGCCTCGAAGCCCCATCATGGCAGGCAATTGCGGAGACGCTGACAAAGGCTTTGATGGATCCCGTTTGCGGCCTCGGTGGGCTTTTTGAGATGGCGCCTGAAGCTCTCGAGTGGCTTGCTAAAATCGCCGAAGGAGATGTTCGCAAGGCGCTGACGACACTCGAGATGATCGCTCTCGATGTGCGAGGTTCGGACGAGGACCAGTCTTTTTTAGATCTCCAGCAGACTCGATCGATTCTTGAGGCATCGGGTGGACGCCAGCCCATCGCCTACGACAAAAAAGGAGATCATCACTACCAGGTGGTGTCTGCGCTCATTAAGAGCATCCGAGCGAGTGATCCCGATGCTGGACTCTATTATTTGGCACGCATGCTTGAGGGCGGGGATGATCCGATGTTCATCGCGAGGCGCCTCGTGATTTTCGCCTCAGAAGACATTGGTAACGCCGACCCTCAGGCATTGCTCGTGGCTGCAGCAGCTCAACAGGCCGTGCATCTCATCGGAATGCCCGAGGGTAGGATCAACCTCGCTCAAGCCGTGACGTATTTAGCTCTCGCTCCGAAGAGCCGAGCCTCCTACGAAGGGATCGAGGCCGCTCTGGAAGAAGTGAGACTCTCAGGCGCATTGCCAGTTCCACTTCCGACCGGAGGCCTCAGTCGACTCCCCGACGCCCTTCGCGGAAAGCGCTTTTGCCGACCTACGTGAGCGGAGGTTGAGTTTGTGTGGTTTCGCAAGGACTGGTCGTTGCTCAGGAGTGCTTCCCGAAGTGCTCCTGACTTAGATGCAGCCGACAAAGCTTACGCTCGCTGAAGGACATTTCGGGGCACAATAATAACCACCAACATTCCAGCAATCATCACTGATGCATTTTGATTCTATGTTCATATTCGCATCCCACGAATGAGACCCGGAGTCCACACTTCCGCAGCCCGAGCCGCCGCATCCCGAGTGGTGATTAGTTGTTTCCGACCACCCCGATGAAGACCATCCCGCCGGACAGGAGGTCCTAGGTACCTTACACATAAAATTTGAGCCATTCTTATAAATTGAGGCACCCAAGCTATCGCAATCCGCTGTCGTGTGTATCCCGGCAGGACGAGACACGATGGGTGGGCTACCCGGTGCCCCTGCAACCGCCGTAAATGGCCCACTGCCATAATTGTTACTTAAGGGACAATAATTGAATGTCACTAGCCCATTTGCTGATGAGCAGTCGGGAGGATTCGTACAGTAGGTCTTCCCCAATTGGTACGGATAGCTAGATTGATTACCCAGGCCGTCCACGCATGCACTCGTCTGCGATCCGGTCCCCGATTTCGGGGAATCGCATTGAAATGGAGGGTTCACGAATGTTTTGCATTGCCCCAGATTAGTTCCGATAGCGCAGCTCATATTCGAGGCATAACCACTCGGTAGACTGGGATCGCTTTTGGATAGGTCAGTCCCAGCCGTTGCAAATCCGTAGTCAGTGGAGTTATTCGTTTGGTGCCAATTAGGTGGGCAGCCCGTAGAAACACACTCAAACCCAGTCCCATTCGCAAAAAGCACTTGCCCAGGATTACAGTTCGGTATGTTGACGCTTGAGCCGTTACCTAGTCGAAATCCGCTGCAGGCGGTAATTTTACTGGTGCTGGTGTCAATCTGGAGATTGACTCCCGTGACTTGATTGACTAGGTTGGCATTCCCTATTTTATTGACAACATTGATGTAGATATGAGCTTGCAAAATTTTGAGCGTGCTACTGCCAGACACCGAGAGTGTGGGAACAATGCCACTGTCATAGAGAAGGGCGATTTTTGCGATTTTGAGGCTTCCTAGTTGATTGTTGGGGGATGTTGGGTCTGCCGTGAGATACGGCGATCCATTGGCTCCATAAATCACAATACCTTGAGAATAAGTCTTAGCAGCATTGGCAACCTTCAAGGTGGAGTCAATACTTGGGACAAATGGAAGGGGGCTATGCACCAGTCCCAGGGCTTGAGCACACGAACTGTCGTTCGACATGACGGAGTCGATATACGAGATCGCCTGTCCGAAATCCGTTTTGGCACTCGCCTTCGCTTGCATTTGCGCTTGATTGAGGGTCATTTGAGAGATGGCGACGGCTCCTAACCCCATGACTCCAGTCGCCATTAAGACCTCTACCAGTGTGAAGCCTCGATCAGCTGACCGGACTTGTTTTCTGTTTTTGTGATGCATATATAGATACAGTTTAACAGTTAATATAAATAAAAAGTAAAAATACCTGATGAGTATTAAAATTTTTTATCATTCAATTCGAGCGTCCTGACGCAGGGGGTCGTTTACATATTCGGGATGCACCCGACCGCGGTGATGTCAGCGCTGCATGTGTTGTTCCAGGGGTTGCTGCTGCTCTTTATTTGACTGCAATCTTGACTCTGGTAATTGCAGGTTTCCACAGGGTTAGGGCCTAGTGTGTGGGATCCTGTAGTGCAGGAACCTGGATTGCGATAATCGGTGCACACCGAGGAGTTAGCCCATAGGTTCCCGTCGCATTTATGGGCAGACGTCTCGTAGTAGCCGTTATAAACCGACCACCCTCCTGGACACCCTGAGCCATTGACTTTACAAATCAGTGGACCACCTGTGACCTGCCAGTTAGTAGCGCCGATCTGGTTGCAAGTCGGCGCGGTTGTAGGGTTGAGAGAGGGGATGAATCGCCAAAGTGGCGCAGCTTGACCGAGGGGCTGAAGGCAGATGTAGAGTCCGTTAGACGATGTTTTTAGATAGAGTTTTCCGAGGTCGCTTGCGGTGGAGCAGCTGGGCGCACCAGATGAGGGCAAGGGCGAAAAAGTGACATTGCCATTCACGGTCGCACTTCCGTTGATGCTCGCAGTATTCATCGCTAAATTACCGGTGATACTAGCGTTCCCGTTTAGGGCGGTGTTTCCAGAAAGGGTCG
>CAINWE010000120.1 GCA_903854365.1 Oligoflexia bacterium | reverse complement strand
TCTCAGGGGGCTCGCCCCAAAAATCGATGGCCGTCTTCGCATGAGGCAATTCAGGCGACAGAAGCTTCACAAACTCCTCAGAACGATGGAGAGATTCTAATCCACGAGCCTCCCTACCCTCGTTTAACAAAAATCCCCGCCCTTCAGCGAAAAAACCCCGCCGGCGCACCGCCTGAGAACGAAAGAGAATCCAGGCAGACGAAAAAGATTGCGGAAGGCATATCCCTAGATCCCAAGGACCCTGATCACGCAAAACTCGCGCAGACGCCTCCCAGGCACTCCACCGAGCCCATAAACCCTCTCCTTCCGGCGGCACTAAAGGAATCACGTGATCCACCCAGTTCTTAAATTGGATCGACTGAACCCAAGGGACACAAGACACTGTAATTTCTGCTGCTGGATAGAGCTGACGTAAATAATAAAAAAACGGCAGCGCGAGAAGCTGATCCCCAATCCAGTTAGGAGTTCGAACTAGAATTTTTCGAGGCTGAGTGCTCATTGCCCAGCGAGCTTAAGGCAGTTTTTTAATGTTGTACAGAGGGATCCATGCGATTAGGCGCTGTTCCCAGCTCAATTTTTGTCAAATCTGCGACCACGGTTCCCACACGAACGCGAGCCTCCATCCTTAGCGGAAATCGCCTCGCATCGTCCGAGTACCAAATAAAACTGTCGCCCGTTTTTTTCAAAATACCGTCGAACTTCACGTCCGGACGCACTACGATCGCCGTAGCCTGGCCTAACGGAGAACGGTAGGACTCTTTTCGAAGCACATGGCAAACGACCTCTGAGGTTTTTCCTTCAGACACCATAGGAAAGGTAACCACCCCGCCTACCTCCAATGGAACCGTGCGCAGGTAGAACAGAGAAGACAAAGTGTCCTGCACCAATGCCGGAATATCATGGGTCTCTTTGATTTCTTTCTTACTATGATCAGGATATTCCCAGCGGCTCCAAAAAAAAGTCTGCTGTTTTTTAGAGTCATACAACTCAATGGAGTCTCGATGCTGCTTCTTATCATCTAAGATCAAATGAAAGCGATGAGAAAAACTGCCGTCCCAATCCATAAACGATTCGATCGTATCGTCTAACCGATAGACCAAGCTAAACAGAGGCGTACTCACGGCATGCCCCAACGCATGAAGGACTCTCCTACCATCCATAATTTTGTCGGGTAAGACTTCAAGCTCAGCCGAGCCCGCGACAATCCCCAAGTAAGAAATATTATAGGTCAGTTTTTCACCCACCCAAATCGGATCCTCAACAGGACGCCTGCGAGGAATCATCGAATTTTCGACAGTATCTACCCCACTCTCACTCACAGACGAGGGAGTAATCCCTTGGTCACCAGACGCGGTACTTTGGGCTTTAAAGCCTTGTCGCTTTGCCTTCTTTTTCTTATGAGCCTTTTTAGCCACAGGCGACTGAGCTGGAAAATTCACGACACTCTCTGAATGAACCTGCAATGAATGACCCGCAACCTCTTTGATCTCGAAACGCTCACGCATCTCTTGAGGCAGATCCGCCGGCAGCTCTCTGGGCAACGTCTGCACTTTAATGGGAGCACCAGCGCAACTCGTCATTTGAAAAATCAAAAAAATCCCGCAGAGGCGCTGCATCTCGACCATTCTCACAGTTTAAACAAACAAATTATAAATTCCAAATTTAATCAGGATCGAACCCTCGGCTTAGTCCACTCATTTTGCCTAAGAGCAGACAAATCCCCTTTAAACCGACGGTGGCTCCACAGCCATTGCTCTGGGCGAGCATAAATACGCTCCTCAATCCATTGAGAATAACGCGCCGTATTATCGGCTAACTCAAAATGAGGATCCTCCGACTTTTCCCAACCCAAAGCGGGATGAATCTCTAATACCCAGGACCCGTCGTCATTGCGACAGCAGACCACAGGAAGCACCGCAGCACCGGTTCGCTTCGCCAGCGTCGCCACCAACATCGACGTACCCACTGGTGTCCCAAAAACAGGCACCCGCACTCCCACTGGTGGTCCGACAAATTGATCTAAAACAATTCCCACTGAGCCATTTTTTTTCAAATGCAGCAGGACATCCTTCAAGGTCCTCGGTTCATAGGTAGCACGCACGCCACAACTCAATCGCCCCTGCTCAATGGCTTGATGCAACCACTGGGGCTTAAGCCGCTTCGTCACCATCATTAAATTAACATCCGCAAGGACCGCTCCCCCAACGGCCATCACCTCCCAATTGCCTAAATGACTCCCGAGAAATATCACTCCCCGACCGCGCTCTCTTGCGGCCTTAAAATTCTCTACCCCAGTTACGGTCATCCAACGCGTCACAAAGCGCTTCATCGGCCCCAGAACGAGGAGAATCTCTAAAATCAGTCGCCCTAAATGAATGTAACTTGCTCTAAAAATGCGCTTCTGTTCGTCTAACCTTGCTGGGTAGGCCCGAGCAAGATTTTCAAGGACCACTCTCGAACGAAAGTGCATCACCCCCAGGCATAGTCCTAAAATCTTGCCCCAAAACAGCTGCCACGATCGAGGCTGAACCCCGTAGAGCCAAGCAAGACTGCGCAGAAAAACTAAACTGACGTTGCCCACACCACTCTCTCCCAAGTTTCCCGTCCGTGGATCCATCGAATTTCAGGCTCTAAAATCAGGACGCGATCCGACGAAAACCCAAGACTCCGCCACTTCACCCAATCCTTACCTGTCAATGCGATCTGAGCGCCAAGGCTTTCTGCCTGGGCAAAATAACTCTGTACGGTATTAGCGTCATACGCAAAATGGTCCGCAAGCGAAGTCGTTCTCATGATCGAATATCCAGCCCGCTCCGCAGACTGAATGGCCATTTGAGAAAATGCAATTCCAGAAATTAACCAAATCGGCATTTTCGATGCGGCCCGGGGAAGTTCAAATTGCACCTCCGCCCAAGGCTTTCGGCTTTGCCAATCTCTGAACCTTGGGCTCACCTCTCCCTTGGTCCAAATGAGAAGGTCAGCCTCTTCAAGCGCAGCCCAAGAATCCCTGAAAAACACCTGGTCCGGCTGCGCTGAGGTGAGCGCAACGATTTCAACGTCCTTCACGAATTGATGATTCTGAAATCCATCGTCCAAAACGACGAGATCAGGAGGCCGCCCCAACCTCTTTATTAATTGATGATATTGCTCTACCCGATTTTGACCCACTCCGATCCAGGCTGCCGGGCAAAGGTCATGCAGCAAGGCAGCCTCATCACCCCACTCCGGCGCCGAAACCACACCGATGTCCGGTGATACGACCCCTCCCGCTTTCTCGCGCCCACCGCGATAGCCCCGGGTCAAAATCCAGACTTGCAGGCCCCTCTGAAGGGCGTCCCGCACAAGCATCGCCACTAAGGGGGTTTTACCGGCTCCTCCCGCTTGAATATTTCCGACACTCACGACGCGGGCATCGACCCGTAAGGGTTGAAAAATTCCAACCTTCCCAGCGAGTCGCTTCACCTTCGATGCGCTCGACCACAAGGTTGAACCGAGTTGAGTTAACACACATATCCCCGATCACGCAGTAACTGGAGAATCTCTTCAGCGGCCCGACGACTCGGGCTCTCAGCAGCGCCACCCGCGTTAGAAACTCCTAAAGCATTTCGCACTTTCTGAAAGGCCGAAAGCATTTGGCCCCGTCGTTTCGAATCCAGCAATAAGGGGACGACTTCTCTCGCTATTCTCTCAGGCTCGGCGTCCTCGCAGATCAACTCAGGCACAGCAAGCGACTCACCCTCGCTCCACCCTGCCACCCAATTCACCAACCCTACGGGACCTCGAAATCGAACTAAATTCTTAAATGCCCAAGCAGTCAGAGGGTTCGGTTGATAAATAATGACATGACAACATTGTAGAAGCCCAGCCTCTAAAGTAGAGGTTCCAGATTTGATCAATCCAGCATCTGCCGCAATCAAGCAGCAATGCGCATCGCCCTGAGACAGTCGAACCTCTAAAGCGTCGATACTCCCCCCACTTTTCAGCTGATTCAGCTGCTGCTGAAAAAGCGACCAGGATACTCCCGCCGGGAAAGGAACCAAGACACGAAGCTTCTGGCTCGGAGAGAGTCGCTCCTCTTGACGGAGCTTCCGGGCAATTTGAACCGCGGCCTGGAGCATGAGTGGGAAATGCGCTCTCAGCTCAGCAGGTCGGCTCCCCGGCATGCAAACCAATACCATCTCGCTCATATTCAGCTGAAGCTTTGCCCGGGCCTCTACCCGAGTCAGCTGCCAAGGCAAGGTGTCCACGAGTGGATTACCCACAAAACGAAAGGGCATTTGAGCGGGGCGATAGTACTTCTCTTCGAAAGGTAGGATCGACAAAATCTTAATAAAATGATCCTTTAAAAATCGAATCCTGTTCTTTCTCCATACCCAAATTTTTGGCGGAATATAATAAACAGCGGGAATCCCTTTCTTTTTGAGCTCTTTCGCTAAACGGAAATGAAAGTCTGGATAATCCATTAAGATGGCCAAGTCTGGTTTTTTGTCAGCGACTGCCTGCCGCAAAGACCTCAGAGATTTTAAAACTCGCGGGAGGTGATAAAACACCTCGCTGAGTCCCATGACCGACAAATCCTCTGCGCGGACAATCGCATTCAACCCAGCAGCTCGCAATCGAGGCCCACCCACTCCAAACACCTCACACTCGATGTGAGCAGGCAGCATCTTCTTCAGTGCTAGAATGAGTTCAGCACCATGGGAATCCGAAGAAGCCTCAGCAGCCGAGAGCAACAATTTCAACGAGAAACACCTGCTTCACTTTTTCTAATAAACTCGACAAACCTGAGCGCCTCGGGAGAATCAGAAAAACGCTCCTGAATCTCAATCAGACAGGGCTCCTTCTGAATTTCAGTCCGCGCCCAAAGCTTGATCACCTCATTAATTTTTTGAATCGACTCCGCAGAATACCCTCGTCGACGCAAACCGACGATGTTCGCACCTTTGACGACACAGGGTCTGACTCCGATAGCAACGCAAAAAGGCGGCACATCTCGCTCTAAACCCGATTGTCCGCCAACATAGGCATGAGCTCCGACACGCACAAATTGAGACACTCCGACCATTCCGCCCAAAGTCACGTGGTCCTCCAGGATCACATGACCGGCAAGGCCTCCGTAGTTTGAAATGATGCAATGATTTCCGATGATGCAATCATGCCCCAAATGAGAGTAAGCCATAATGAGGCATTGATTCCCGACCTGAGTGACTCCGCCGCCTTGTACGGTTCCCAAATTCATAGTGACCGACTCACGAATCGTATTACCGTTGCCGATCACAAGGCGAGTCGGCTCGCCCCGATACTTCAAGTCTTGTGGAACTGCACCCAAGACTGAAAACGGGAAAATGGTATTATCTTCACCAATCTCGGTCCAACCATCCAAAATCACATGACTCATCAATCGAGTTCGAGCACCCACCTTCACATGGGGGCCAACGATGCACCACGGACCAATTTCAGCACTTGGATCGATCTGAGCCTCGGGGTGAATCTGAGAGGTAGGATGAATCATTTTTATTCCTTTTAGTTCTGAACTGTCAGGCTGGCCATTAACTCGGCTTCCGCGACTTTCTGTCCATCTACAGTTGCAACACATTGAAAAACATAAATTTT
>CAINWE010000119.1 GCA_903854365.1 Oligoflexia bacterium | reverse complement strand
AGTAGACTAATTATTTCAGAAAACCGTTTCTAAAAAGTTTAAATTTCATTAATAGTCTAACATAAATTCCACAATTTGCAAGTGCGGCGAATTCAAGTACCCGGATGTGACTTCACCACTCAACCGAATCTTGTCAAAGCCGAGGACGAATCGGTTCATGGGAATGGAGGCTTCGTGCGGCGACATGGGAAGGCCTTTTGCAGATACAGGAAACTCTGTCTTCAGCACCCCGGACTCCGGAATGTTCCCTCAGTACAGACCAGGACTCGGAAGGGACGACTGCAGCTTGGCCGCTGATGATGTCTTTCGTCAAGACAGGTTTGTTAATAAATTTTGGGCAGACCTTCTCTAAGACTAGGGAACTCTGTAGTGCTGGTTTGCAGGACAAATTCACAAATCAACGCTTTTATGATTGTACAATACAAATAAGTGGCCAAAAATAATTGGAATTGGGTTAATCTATTCACACCAAATCTCGTGGAGGATTCAAGGAACCGAATTGGCCCATCGTTGTCCTGCGAAGATCAAGAACAAACAGCGTTCATCTTACATGTCTTGTAGCATTCTATGGAAACTGATGCAGAGTTATTTGCTTGTACTAAACACCGGATATTTCTGATTCTTTAAGCGAGCTATTTAGGCGATTCCAAGGTAGGTAGACATGGTTAATTAAGGATCCCACAAAACTCTTGAGAGTTTCAGGGCGGTTTCGAGCATTAATTTTTTGGAGAGGAAATCAGGTGCTAAACTTTATATTGCTCCGTGACAAGCTTTATCTCTTTCTTGTTCAGGTCGCCACAACCAATGATGAATTTCAACAACGGCGATGTCTCGAGTTTGACGAAAGCACTGGAGCTTACCCACAGCCGGAGCCCTCAATCTGATGCCGGTTACGGGACTAGCTTCGGCAGCAACGAGTCAAGGGCTCAGCCTAGACGGGACATCGACATCGATGGGCTAAGCGAACTTTTGGTACTTTCATTTAAAATATCCCAGACTTTTTTCCATTAGTAGTAGCCATGCATAAACTTTCGCTTGGCTCTCGCCTAGCCCTAGCCCTGCTGGCACCAACTTACCTTCCACAAGTCATTTTAACATAGAGATTGTGAATACTACGATCCTATGCATTTTATTTAATAGGTTTCCGCAAATTCTGTTTACCTACCTATGTTTCAGCAATGTAAGCTATGACTCCTAGACCAGGTGATGAGCAATTGACAAGATTGTTTTTGCTATCAGGGTCGATTTTTCTATTACCTAGGTTCTTGCCTCGTGGACCCATAAGTGAAAGCAATTAATAAGAGTTGTTTTTATGAAATATTGTCTAGCAATTTCATTCATGAGTAAACTTTCATTTAAGCACAAGATCAGCATGAACTCTGCAGCCATGAAGGTGCCTGGATCTCCGATTGGCTCCACTGGCTCAGTGAACCGCTCGAAGTCTCTCGCCAGTGATTTCAACCAGATGCAATCGTCATCTACGACTGGTTTCAATGGAGGTACTTATTATTAGCTACCTTTTCTTTCTCAATTTTGAAGTTTATCCGTTTCTGGCCTCTTTTTGTTTATTTTCGTTTTCTCTATACTGTAGATAGTACATTAGATTTGCTGATGACCAAAGT
>CAINWE010000118.1 GCA_903854365.1 Oligoflexia bacterium | reverse complement strand
CCGCCTGTGACACGGAATACACACCCGGATTGAGCGACCAGGAGACATGCTCATCAATCCAACCACGACTTAACACCGCGGCATTCAGTCCCACAATCGTAGCAGTGTTGCGCGTATTCTAAAAAACTCTCTAGAGCGTTACGCAAATCCTTCTTCAGGCAGACTTAAGAAGTGATTTCGGCAATTTTTTCAGCTTTTTATTAGCCTCGAAGAGATCTACAGCAGTCTGCGCATTCAACCAGAAATCAGGGGTTGTATTAAATGTGGCGCCCAATTTTACAGCCATCTCTGCTGACAGTGCTGACCGCTCATTAACAATCCGATTGATGACTTTCCAATCACAGCCCAAGTGTCTTGCAAGTTCAGTTTGCTTTAAGTTCATGGGCTTGAGAAATTCTTCGAGCAGGATCTCTCCAGGGCTAGTTGGCTTTCTTTGTCTAGAAATCATAAATACTCCAATTTTAATGGTAATCCGTTACTCTCACATCTTTGGGTCCTGAAGGCGTCCACTTAAAAACGATACGCCACTGGTCATTGATTCGAATACTATGATATCCGGCCAGATCTCCAACCAGAGCTTCAAGCTTATTACCAGGAGGAGATCTCAAGTCGCTCAATACGCTAGCATAATCAACCATGTCGAGTTTACGTTTTACCACGGACACCACCTTTGACCACCCAACCCCCTTACCAATCACACCACTCAGGAAGAATCTCTCAGTATTAGACTCGGCAAAAGACTGAATCGCCATAATCGTCAAATATACCTACAAAAGGTGTACCTTGTCAAGGTATATAAATTAGCGCTTCTTATCTCATCGCCCTGCTCGCATCATTAGATTTGACGACGGGCTGCAACAATCGCGCTATCAATCGCGCGCTCAAACTCCGCATCAGTTAACCCGTGCCGGTGCGCGATGCGCGCTATTTCGTCGCGTGAAAATCCGGCCCTCGTCATGTCGCAAGCGGCAGCAAATAGGCTACTATTGCGACTTCCCGGCTGGGCGCCTTTCGTGATGAATTCCTTGGTTTTCGGCGACATCCAAACCAGCGTGACTAGTCCCGCCACACCTTCGCGCTTGGGTGGCTCTGCCATTACCAAGTTGGGCGCATGGTGGGCCGCAAGCCACGCCTCTAGATCAGCGTTTTTCACTCGCGTGCGCAATTCAATCAGGGCCTGGGCTGCGCCGTTGTCGGGCCTAATAAAGTCTGGGTAGCGCGAAAATCGGCTTGGGTTTTTTGTGGACTTGTCGGCCATTTTTACAACCGAGTGAATGCGCTTGACCAGTCGGTCATAGGTGGCCCGGTCGGGCAGGCACTCGTTTCTGCTTGCCGAGAGATGAGCCCCGGAGGTGTGGCTGCTGATATTCTTTTTGCTCCAACTCCGTTTGTGAATTCAACCTCGTACAAGTTCTTCATTCAGAACGGTTTTCGCGATGCGGGGTCACTTGAGATTAAGAGCCTAAAGGGATTTCAGCCGTGTCAGACGAGGATCGTTTTTTGGGGACGAGGGTAGCAGCTCGGTTTTATTTTTCGATCCAAAAATTAGGGGCCGCCGTTAGACGACACTCGCAGCTATTTTTGTGACGATGATTTATCCGGTTTTTTTCAATTCTTCCCGAACAATTCGACGAATTTTTTCTTCCTCGGCATCGCCAAGGAAAGAATTTCTTAGGGTCTGGTTAATGAGGGTTTGATAGCCGATTCCGCGTACTTTAGCTTCGGCCTTCAAAGCTTTTAATACCTCTCCATCAAGCCTGGTGGAGATCAACACTTTGATGTGTTTCGGATCAAACTCGTCTGCATCCAATATACTAGTTTTTCTATATGTCTTTTTTGCCATGATACTCCTCCCACTTAGCAAGCAATGCCTCACGGTGCTCCACGATGACCTTTGAGATATTCTTGAGGTCGCCTCTGCTGTAGCCCTCAGTCTCCAAAACCTCAAGACTCAGGAGGTCAATCGAGGCGCTGCAATCGCCAACAACTGCGTGGCAATGAGGGCGCCCAATATGGTTTCGTTCTCTGCCTCTTACTTCGATGCGGATGTTTTTGAGCCAAACAACAGTCCCCATATCGATACAATATATATACAAAATATTGCTAAGTCAATAAAAAATTGGCCAACGCGAAACGACACCCCGCAGCTATTTTTTGACGAATTGTTATTCTTTCAGGTTCTTCATTCAGAACGGATTCCGCGATGCAGGTTCACTTGAGATTAAGAGCCTCAAGGGATTTCAGTCGTGTCAAACGCGGATCGTTTTTTGGGGGCGCAGGTAGGGCGGCTACCTTTAAAAGCTGTGCATATCCAGATCACAGTCCTAGATTCGCCTTACGCCATTCCCTATCGCCGCCTTTAAGTATTGAATGAGATGACGATGAGAGTGATACTCTTCCCAATTTTTTAGTCCGTAAACCAAGGGGTCGGCCCCGAAAAATTTCTCAGAAACCTCTTTTTTTATACAATCTGACCAACGATACGCTAGGTTTAGGCCATCATCAGCAACTGACACTTTTACTCCAAATTTTTTTTCAATATCTTTTTCAACTTTTTGGGCTGCTGCTTTGAGGTAGTCTATTCTATTTTTTGCGTAATCTGTGAAAAGTTCAACCGACACTGGGTCATCAGCTATCAAACATTTTAAAATAAGGGGATCTTCAATCGGTTGCCATTCAATCTTATTTTGAAGCTTCTGGGTACGGAAATCGAACCTTTCTTCTGACTCATTTATTTTTCCGTCAATCACATCATATATCCATTTACCTTCAGCGTGTATACAAGACTTCCATTCTAGTAATTTCCACATAAAAGAAATGCCAAGTTTATGACGGTAATTGTACCTTTTACTTTTACATAGGTCTGTATAATCGGGTCCAGTTTCCGATATTATGTCGATCGTTTGACCTATAGTATTGATGACTACCTCATTAATAAATGATGATGAATATTCAATCTCAAATTTTTTTTTTCATGTCTTTAATTTACACGCTCTTTGCGTTCGCGTAACGGGCATTTTTTCAGTTTAAGACAGTTATCAGCAACCCAGGTCAGACTTCAAACAAACAGTAGTCTGATTACCTGCAATCAGACTCTTTTAGACACCAATAATCAAACTAATTAATAATTTCGAGACAATTTCGACAAATCTTGAACTGTCCCCACCCCCCGCCTCATCTGACTGACTAATAAAATATTGGCTGACATGAGAATCAGTCTGAACAGGACTGACTGAACTAAATTCAGCCTAGTCAGCGTGGGTGACTGAAGTTTCAGCCTTTCAGCCCGAGCCTCGTTCAGCTCATGTCTGATTTCAGTGATCTCCTGCTCGTATTGCCGCGCTAGGGTCTTTCTTGATCTAGCTAGTGCGTCAGCAAAGAGCAGCTCTTTGGTGCTGATTGCTTTTTCAAATTCAGCAATCTTGGGCTCTAAAGTTTCAGCCGTTCTGATTACATGTTCAGAGGCTGAAAAGGCTGAACCTGAAAGTGTCCAAACATTGAAACCCAATAGCGCAATCAGTAACAAGACCTTAGTCAGCCTTTCCCTGAATGACGAAAAACTGAACCAAGAAAGGGCAAGCACAATCCCTTCGCCTAAGAGGGCTTTAACCAATCCAAGATTCCCGCCTTCTGACGCATTGAGATAGAGGCCGGTTTCACGGATCAGGAAAAAGGTAGTCGCAATGACGAGTGTCGCTAAGAAGGCTCGTTCATAATCAAAGCCTTTTTGTACGGCGCGAACTACGGGCCTCGGGGCCACTTTTAATTCTGGCTGAGAGGTGCGAGGTTGGGCAGGAATCGGTTTTATAGGTGAGTTTGCACCCTCAGCCCTCTTTTTTAAAATACGCGCTTTATTAGCTTCGTAATACGCTTTATTGCGAAGTTTCTTTTTTTCGTCTGCCAATCTATCCATGATTGAGGTCTCCTCTTTAGGTTATTGAAGGCTTCTTAGGCCCTGTCCCAATAAGGACTTGATCAAATCTTTTGCCGCAGCGACTTCCTCGGGAGTGACCGTTTCATCCAACTCCCGCTCCCTTTCAGCCGCTCTCATCTTTTGGGCTTCGTTTTCTGCTTGCCGGGCTCGCCTCTGGAGGTTGACCCGAGCGTCAT
>CAINWE010000117.1 GCA_903854365.1 Oligoflexia bacterium | reverse complement strand
GTGAAAATTAATATTCTGTTGTATATTTTTTATAATCTAGTAACTTTTGCTACTCAGGGGAGCATGAAATTCATGAAATTCATTGCACGGGCGTTTTTCGGTGTTTTTGCACTCTTTTACGGGCCTGTCTTTGCACAGGAGATTCGACATATTTCAGTTTCAGACTTTGGAGGCGATCAAGAAAGATTTTATCGCGAATTCGCCGGCACGCCAGTCATTGTCACGGGTGCGTTTGCAAATCATCCAACGATTCAATCCCTCACTTTGGATCAAGTCGAAGAGCACTTCCAATCCAGAACGATCTCTGGGTACAATCGCAAGAACGACTCCAGAGGCAGAATCCGCGAGCAAATCCCTGGGGAAGTTTTTTTTGCCGACCTGAAGGCAGGAGCTTCCCAGTATTACGTTTTTGACCACGCTGTCTCCGATTCTTACTTATCCGGACAGGTCAGTGTCCCCTCTTTTCTGGCTCAAAACTGGCTCGATGACGAATACAGCCTGAATCTAACTCTCTCTGGTGCAGGAAGTTTCACACCACTCCATGAAGACGGCAGCGGCGAGCAGGCCTGGATGTATTTAGTCCAAGGCGAAAAACACTGGACCATCTACCCCCCGTCTTGCCGGCCTTTGATTTGGGACTCGCTCTTTAAGGACTTTTACAATCCTAGAAAATCTGATCCGTCTCGATATCCGTTCATCCAATGCGGCGAGCAGGCGAAAATCACTGCCGTCGCGACTGACGGAGATTTGATTTTTATTCCTCCCGGCTGGGTTCACCAAGTCCATACGACTCGGAACTCGCTCGGATTGGGAGGAAACATCGTCAACGAATTTCAAGCACTGGCCTCACTAGAGACTGGTCTCAACGAAAAGGCGCATGCCCTTCGTCATGACTTCGACCTAATCTCCTTACTGCGTGAAAAAAAGAATCAGTCTTGTACCGAATATGGTAAAAGCCAGCTTTCGCAAGCCTTACGACTCGTTGAACATTGGCTCGCCCATGTCCGAAACAAGAGTGATGGTCTCTTACCGAGAACAGCAGGAACAGGACCCAGTGGAGCGACTTCAGATCCCATTCTATAAAGTAGGCCACTCCAAAATGGAGAGGCGTAGACCATGCTAGCTCGGACTCTGATCCTTGGAGTCCTCATCACCGCTTTGTGGGGGGCTCCCTCAAAGGCGGGCGTCATCGATCGACGTCGGCTCATCCAATACGCCTACCTCGCCAGTGCGCCGTACTTCTACACGCAACCCTTCCAAGCGAGCAATCTTCTCCCCAGACAGAAGGACGCGCTCTCTCAGCTGATCAGCGACCCGTCGATCTCCTCGAGGCCGAGGCTAGACACTTCTCCGGCCCTTGCGATTTTACCCACCACCCCGGCCCGAGTCATCGCGTTGATTCAGCCGGACCCCGGCCCCCCTCATCCCACCTCGGCACCTGACCCGGCCAAAAACGCAAACGGTGCTGAAGTCGTCTTTAGTATCCGCGGGAGCGCCTCCCTGAGCGACTATCAGGCCAATCTGTCTGCGCTTGCCCTCTATGGCAAGCATCGCCTCAGACAGGGATTCCAATTCAATCGCAAAACTCTCCAAGGCGTCACCTCATCCAATCGGCTCGAGGAGTGGTTTGAATTATTACCGGATTTGACTCCCGCCCAACCCCCAGAGCTCGGACTAAATCCATCCCTAGCCTACGGACCCTCCAATGCAGGGGAAGCGATTCTGAGGCGGCAACTCCTAGCCAACTACGTCAAACCGATTGGGGTGTCGGTCAACGAGTTTCTGATCAGCCCGCAACTGAGGGCGACTCTCAAACGCATGCAACTCACTCACGTGCAACGGGTCGTCTTCGTCGGTCACAGCTTGGGCGGACTACTCGCTCGCATCACCGCCCTCAACTACTCCAACACCATTGCGGGATTCACCCAGGCACGCATGGAACTGGGGTTACCCGAAACAGCTGAGTCCATCGGGTTTAGCTCACCCGGACTGAACCGCCGAGACTACAAGAGACTCTTCCACTTCATCGTCACTCAGCCGGAGACCTATCCCAACCCGAGGCCTTGGATCGAATCTCATCACCTCACCGTCGGCCACGAACAGGACCTCATTCTTGCCATGGGAAACGTCCGACCCAAGTCAGGGGGCACGTCGGTCGAGCTTGCCTTGGAGCCAGACGGCAACTCACTCATTATTCAACTCCCGCAAGCCTGGTTTGATGCACTCGACGACTCTCCAGGGTCTCACTTTGCACTAGAACGCACTCTCGGTTTGAGCCCGAAAAACTGGATTCCACATAGCCTGTTCGAATTAATTGATAGCATCGAGGAACTCGAAAGCGCCCACTTACCTCTCGTCGTCAACACTTACGACGAGAGTCGCGACGAGGCTAGCCCGCCCCCCCCCCACTCTGTAAGCAAGAGTTGACACAATCAAAATTCCTGACTAACACTTTTAGGAGTGGTCTTTATTCTTGTGGGAGATTTCGAATGAAAAAGTGGAATCGTTTATGGGTCACTGGACTCACTTGTGTCACGGCTTTAACTCTCAGCCCTTCTTCTCAAGGCGCTTTCGAACAAATGCTCGATTTGAGTGCGCTGGATCGCTCCGTGGATCCTTGCAGCGACTTTTATGCTTTTTCATGCGGCGGATGGCTCAGTCGAACGGAGCTTCCAGCAGATCGCCCCTCTTGGACCCGTAGCTTTTCCAGTATCAATGAAGAAAACTTAGGGGAGCTGCGCAAAATCCTCGAAGCCTATGCGGCGCATGACTACAGTCTCCCGAGTCAAAATGCAAAGAAGTTAGGTGATTTCTATTCCGCGTGTACGAACCTAGACGCCCTAGAACGCTCCCAAACTGCAACACTCCAGACAGAGCTCGCCCCCATCCAGAAAATGAAGAAGGAGGATCTGACTCAGATCATTGGGCAAATGGAAATGAAGGGATTTTCGGTGTTATTCCAAATTGGATCATCCCCCGACGCCAAAGACGCTAGTCAAATGATCGCAGAAGTCGACCAAGGCGGCCTCAGCCTTCCCAATCGGGACTACTACCTCCAGGACGAAAAAGCCCCCATTCGCGCCAACTACGTTGCCCACGTTTCTCGCATTCTCGAACTCTCCGGACTGAGCCCTGAGCAGTCCACGAAAGATGCCCAACTCATTCTCGCTTTCGAAACGGAACTCGCAAAAAACTCACTCTCTCCCGTCGAACGACGAGACCCCCAAAAAGTCTATCACCTGCTCCCGAGAACTCAGCTGAGTCAACTCACTCCCCTCATTCAGTGGGACTCACTCTTTGATACCCTGGGCGCTCCTGCTTTTGAAAAACTCAATATTGCAGTCCCCGCCTTTTTGAAAGGCCTCAACGCGCTTTTAAGCGATGCGCCCCTCGAGCAAATTCAAGCTTATTTCCGCTGGAGGATTCTGCACTCCTTGGCTTCCAACCTGGGCAAAGCCTTCATCGAGGAGAACTTCAATTTTTATGGACGCACTCTCTCCGGTCAAAAGGAACTGAAGCCCCGATGGAAGTCCTGCGTGCAAGCGGCCGATCGAATCCTCGATGACGCGCTCGGAGAAGCCTTTGTCCGAAAAACCTTCGGCGAGGACGCGAAGACCCAAACTCTGTCCATTCTCAAATCCGTGAAAAACGCATTCCGAGAAAACCTCGCTTCCCTCGCTTGGATGGATACTCCGACCCGCGAGTATGCGATTCACAAACTCGAAGCCATCCAGAGCAAAATCGGCTTTCCTGAGAAATGGACCGATTTCTCTAGCCTGAGCATTAGCCCAGACTCTCACCTTCAAAATCAATTTGCGGGAGTCCGATTTTGGAGCTTGAAAACGATGAAAAAAATCGGTCAACCGGTCGATCGAACCGAGTGGGAAATGACGCCTCCCACCGTCAATGCCTATTATAATCCACCTATGAACGAAATTGTATTTCCCGCCGGAATTCTGCAATCCCCGCTGTATAGCCCAAGCTCAAGCCTTGCTGTTAACTACGGCGCGATTGGGATGATTATCGGCCACGAGCTCACCCACGGATTTGACGATCAAGGGCGTCAATACGATGAAAAAGGAAATCTCAAAGACTGGTGGACCCAAGAAGTGGGCGCAATTTTTGATCAAAAGGCCCAGTGCATCGTGGACCAATATTCGTCCTATGTGGTCGCCGATGACGTCCACATCAACGGCAAACTCACCCTGGGCGAAAACATTGCAGACCTCGGAGGCCTTAAGCTCGCCTATGCAGCCTACCAGGTTGCAGCCCAGGCCGCTGCCGAAGGCCATTCAGCAACCGTGTCAGGCTCTCCAGCCGCTCCCGGCTTAACGAGCGACCAACAGTTCTTTGTGTCTTTCGCCCAATCTTGGTGCACCCGCAGTACCCAAGAGTACGAAAAACTAGGGGCCGCAAGCGACCCTCATTCTGCGCCAAAATATCGAGTCAACGGCACCGTTACCAACCTGCCTGAGTTCGAGCGAGCATTCAGTTGCGCTTCCGGAGCGCCCCTAGCCCCTAAAAATCGCTGCTCGATTTGGTAAAGGGCCGCCTAGACGGCTGGAATCGCCAGGAGTTTTTGCTCCATGACCTTGAGTAGTTCCAAAATCGAGAAGGGTTTCGAGATAAACCCGTGGACATTCATTTCAGAAACTCGCTTTTCTATTTCCCCTGCTGCGGTCATCACCACTACGGGGGTAGAGCTGCCATAGAGCGCTCGAAACTCCTCAACGAACTGGTGTCCATTCATCACGGGCATGAGCCGATCCAGCAGGATCAAATCTGGCATTCCCCTTGTCCGGAGCAACTCGAGGCCGACTGCACCGTTTTCAGCACACCAAACCTGATGGCCTTCCTCCTCGAGCAACGTGGCTAAAGCAAACAAAATATTGGGATCATCCTCAATCACTAAAATCACTCGGCTCAAGCCACGAACTCCTTCCTCGGCAAATCAAAATAAAAAGTACTCCCGCAACCTGGCTCGGAGACTCCGTTCATCGTCCCACCATGGAGCTCGATAATGCTCCGACAAATCGGAAGCCCAAGCCCGAGCCCTCCGGCGAGGCGAGATAACTCCGAAGTTCCCCTCGAAAATGGATGACACAATTCAGCGACAGCTTCTTGCTCCATACCAGGCCCATCATCTGAGATGGAAACACGGACACTTTCCACACGACTCTCGAGTTTGACTTCAACCCCGGTCCCCCGGGCGGTATACTTCGCTGCATTATCCAAAAGATTAGCGATCACTTGATTGATTCTCATTTGATCGATAAGCAGTGTGCCCCCTTCTTCAGCAGCCTTCAATGCAAAACGATGCGAGGGAAACCGGAGCTGACATTCCTCCACACAACTGGATAAAAGCTGCACCAAATCTACCTGCTGCAAGTGCAGATTCACCGATCCGCGCTCCAGCTGCGAAACGTCGAGCAAGTTCACGACCAAGTAACTTAAACGATCTAATGAAGCTCTCATGCGATCCAGAAAATCCAAACTCGGGACCTGGCCTTGTTTGCATCTCCTCTCAGCTACATCAAACATCAAAGACAACGCCGTGACCGGGTTCCTCAACTCGTGAGCAGCGATATCTAAGAACCGTGCTTTCAGCTTTGCAGCCAATTCGGCTTCTTCTTTTGCCACCTGCAGTGCACGCTCCCGCCACCGAGACGACAAGGAAACCAACCACATACTCACTCCGAAGATCACGGCAACGACTAATCCGGTGACGATCCAAATGTAGTGCTTCACGGGCGCGTATACAGAATCTACACGAGTCTGTGTCACGAGAAACCATCGAGAGCCTGGGACCTGGCGGACAGCCGCAATCACCGGATTGGAGGCCGAGTTACTCAACCCTTCTATGAAACCGTCCTTGCCCTGAACAGCTCTCACGCTCAAACGATCCACCCGATCGACAGAAACCCAACGGGAAAAAGTTCCGCCTTTTCTCAGCTCCAATTCATGAAGCAAGAGCGGCTGCTGGTCGGTATCAAACCGAACCAGAGACGTACGATTCGCCTCACCACTCTCCCAAGCCAGTAGAGGAGCCAAGGAGCGGGCAGGATCAATCCAAAGCGCAATCACCCCGAGAACCTGGTTTTTGTCTTCTGCATCGATGAGCGGGATCAAAACTAAAAGGTCAATCGCCTGACCCGCGCCTCTTGGATAAACATCCACCAGTGTTATTTCTTTCGAGCGAATGACCTTTTGGACCCAGTTCACGACGTCAATCGAAGGCTCATGGGCTTTCAGCGTCCCCAAGCTTTGGCTTTCGTCACGGCGAAATCCCAAGCGGGCAACGCCACGCGAATCAAACAAACCAACCTCGTGATACTCGTAGTCTTGGGGGTATCTCTCTAGCCACTGATTCAAATGCTGCTCGGAAATCTTGTGAGCGACCGCTCCATCAGACTTATCCAAACCTATCCACATAGCAATTGGAGCTGATTTCCTGTTTCAGCGATGCTGGTTACAAAAACCGGATGAACCGATCT
>CAINWE010000116.1 GCA_903854365.1 Oligoflexia bacterium | reverse complement strand
TTGCCTCTCGTGACGTACTTCCTCATGAAGAGACTGAGAGAGCATTTAGGGCAATTGTGCCGGACATGGGCAAACCTGCTGCTGCATTAAGAGCCTATCGAAATCGCGCTGATCTCACTCAGGCAGAACTTTCTAAGAAAACAGGAATTCCCCAACCCCATATTGCCGCCATGGAGACAGGCAAAAGGAAGATCTGACTTACTGTAGCAAAAAAGCTCGGTCTTGCTCTAGGAGTCGATTTTAAGCTGAGAAAAGGCTCAAATTTTGGAGTTTCCTGATATCCCATGGTGGATCCATTTTTAGGATTGCCGTCATGAACAACACCGGCACAATCCTAGCTGAAGTCCCTAGGACGCTCGTTTTACGTCGCAAGGAGATAGCCCGGTAAAAATGGTTGCGTAGTAGTTAAATTTACGGTAATTTTAACCACATGGCTACCAAAAAGATCGCAAGGGAGATCACCAATAAAATTCTCAAAACAGAGCGGAGCATCCTTCTGCTCGGTCCGAGACAGACGGGTAAGTCAACCCTGATCCAGGCTCTTAACCCGGAACTCAAAATCAACTTAGCGCGGCAAAATGAATTCTTGAGGTATTCATCCCAAATCGACCTATTTACCAATCAGATCGAATTCTCGAAGGCAAAAACTGTTTTTATTGATGAAATTCAAAGAATTCCTGAACTGCTCAACTCTGTTCAAGCCCTGATTGACGATGCAAAAGATGTGCGTCCCCTTCGATTTTTTCTGACTGGCTCCAGCGCTCGTAAGCTCAAACGGGGAGGTGCTAATCTCCTCCCGGGAAGAGTTTTTACTTATTATCTGGGTGGATTTTGTGCTCGGGAGCTAGCTTACCAAGTCGACACGCAAAAGGCGCTCAAGTTTGGACTCATGCCTGAGCCCTACCTAGCAGAAGATCCTGAGTTCAGTACAAAATTTCTCACGGATTATTCTGCAACTTACCTCAAAGAAGAAATTCAGGCCGAAGCACTAGCCCGAGATATTCAAGGTTTTGCCCGCTTCTTAGTCACTATGGCTCAGACAGCTGGAAACGTGATTGATTACTCCAAACTTGCAACCAAATCAAAAGTAGCTCGAAGTTCAGTAGTCAGATTTACTGATATACTAGAAGATACAATGGTAGCCTATCGAGTACCACCCTTCGAGAAGGCTGAATCAGCAGACATCATTCGACATTCGAAACTCTATTTTTTTGACGTAGGAGTCCTCAATGGATTGCTGGAAAATTTCACTGTTTCAGCAGATCGAATCGGAGCCCTGTTTGAGCATTTCCTGATCAATCAATTAAAAAACTCAGCCTACGCTCAAGACACTCCTATTACGATTGAGTTTTTTCGAACTCGCCACGGTCTCGAAGTCGATTTCATCGTCACGGCCAAAGGTAAAACCTGGGCAATCGAGGTCAAAGCCGGGGATATAGCACCCGCTGACTTAGCGGGACTCAAAGGTTTCCGAGAATACTATCCCCAAGTCGATCACTGTGTCGCGGTATCGTTACGAGAAACTCGCCGGGTTACCGACGGGATCCTCATCTGCGATTGGATCACTCTCATTCAGGAAATGGGACTTTAAATGTTTTTCACCGGACACCTGTGATCGGGAAGTGATTGTATTTATAGGAAAAATGAAGCCCATTCTAATGGTCGACGTTCAAAGTTAACGAAAGTGTCCTTTAAAAAACGATTCAACTCAACTGTCAATCCTAGGTTGATTCAATAGTAGTCTATGAGCGCTAGAGGGGCGCAAACTTCATTCCTAGTAATTTATTATCGTCATTTTTAAGAATCACCGTGGAGAAATTTTTGGCATCGATATAACCCACCCTCCAATTCCCTCTCGTCGCGGCGTCGTCATGAATGGCTCCAGGTTCCGAATAAACGGCGGCGCCATAGGGGATTTTAAAAGCAGTGATATAGAAGACGTCCAGCTGACCCGATTCACTCATCCTTTTCGCCAAGAGGTAAAATCCGCCCGCCGCCCGATCCATGGGTTGGTGAAAATGCGGTTCATCATGATACTCTAAATAGAGGCCATTTCCTTTCTTCATGATGTATTCGGAAATATAATGCTCCCCAATCTCCATGGTAAAAACGGGAAACCTCCGTCGAGTCTGAATGCGAAATTGATCTCCTGGAACGAGTAAGTGAGCCCTATAATAACTGAGCGTCGCCTCGGAAGCGTCGAGGATCGGAACGCGGAGCTCTACGTTATGGGTCCGAACATGAAGACTTCCATTGCCCCCCAAAATATTCGAGTCGCCTTTAACGGTCACGGATTGATCCCAAACTCCCGAGAAAATCGCGTGAGGAAAATTGGGCGAAGCAGGCAGATCTTGGCTCGCAAATGATCGGGTAGTAGCAATCGTGTCGGTAGATTCTACGCGTTTTAGGCCTACGGCCACATCAAACTCATAGGTTACGTCGGGATCAATAAGAAGGTCGAGAGACTGGGTTCTCA
>CAINWE010000115.1 GCA_903854365.1 Oligoflexia bacterium | reverse complement strand
GGCCTGGATTTTAAAAATAAATCCCGAAAAGCGATTTGAAGTCGGCTGAATATCCTCGCTGTCGGTTTTTCTAGGGAGTGGGGATGGAGCAATTTCAATGAATCGTTCTAAGAAGCGTTGGACGCCGAAGTTATTCATGGCGCTCCCGAAAAAGATCGGGGTCAGCTCGCCGCTGAGGACCTTTTGGAGATCGAATTGATCGCCCGCATATTCTAAGAGGTCGAGTTCTGCTTTGAGTTGATCGTAGATGATTTTTCCTTCGTCCAAGTCTCCCTGGGGTCCACCCAGCATTTCGATAAATTGCGGGTCGTCAATGCCAGCGACTTTTTTTGGAGCGAGTCGGCCTTTGACGTTTGCTTCCCCTTCCTTTTGAAACAAAAGGACTTCGCTGGCGTGGCGATCGTAGACGCCACGAAATCGGTCTCCTAGGCCCATCGGCCAACTCATGGCGCAGGAGCGGATGCCTAATACCTTCTCGAGTTCATCGATGAGGTCCAGTGGCTCTCGACTGGGGCGGTCGAGTTTGTTGATAAATGTAAAAATGGGAATCTGGCGCATGCGGCAGACTTCAAAAAGTTTGCGGGTTTGAGCCTCGACCCCTTTTGCCGCGTCAATCAACATGACTGCCGCGTCAGCAGCAGTGAGAGTGCGGTAGGTATCTTCTGAGAAATCCTTATGGCCTGGCGTATCCAAAAGATTGATTTGAGCTCCTTGGTACTCAAATTGGAGCACGCTCGAGCTCACGGAAATTCCACGTTGCTTCTCGATTTCCATCCAGTCAGAAGTGGTATGGCGCTGATTCGCTTTTGCGCGGACGGCTCCGGCTAAATGAATGGCGCCGCCGTAAAGCAGAAGTTTCTCGGTCAGAGTGGTTTTACCGGCGTCAGGATGCGAAATAATAGCAAACGTGCGTCGGCGAGAGACTTCGTCAAAAATGGGGCCGCGGTTTTGGGTCGGCAGATTGGCTTCTTCAGTGCTCATGGACCAGGCATTTTGCCCTAAGTGGGCTAAAAATGCTAGCAGGGATCAGAAATCGGAAAAACCCGGACCCTGACTTGAGATTTGGGGCCGGTGAGAAGAAAGTCAGTTCGGGAGCGGTCGGTTTGGTAAATTTGGTAGGCGTAGTCGGCTATCGCTTTCGCTGCCTCCAGTTCGGCTCGGCGGTGTAGGTCGAGTTTAATTTTAGATTTGAACCAGAGGAGTCCTTGTTCCTGGAGGCGCGGCTGAGTGAAGGGTCTACAAAGAACTTGCTCGATGTAGTCAGCTTGAATTTCTTCCCTTTCGTTGATGAGTGATCGCCTGTGGAGAATCTCTTGCATCGGCTTTTTTTCGCCTCTCGTGAGTGCTTCAGCAAGGTACTCAATTTCGTGTTCTTCTTGAAGAACATCCAGAAGTAGGCTAGCGGACAGATCCTTTGGAGAGGCAGGTTTTGAAACCACCAGGGCAATCGTATGGGTTTTCATTCTTGGTCTCACTTTTCTTTAAATCCTAGTAAATTGATCGGATAATTCGCTTCGGAAGGTAAGGATCTTAATAATTCAGGCGGGCGCAGATTAGTAAAACGACCAGTGGAAACGGTAAGGGATGTCATGGTAGACCTGCGTCGTCTCATGAATAAACACAAAGACCTCATTTTCACAGCTGAAGCCATCTCTGAGTTAGCCAGTCACTTAAGGACTCAAGAAATCATTGCGTTTGACACTGAGTTTATCAGAGAAACAACTTTTTTCCCGGGTGTAGAAGTAATTCAAGTGGCCACGGCAAGCGACTCGTGGCTGGTGGATGCTCGATCCTTTAAAAAGAACCATCCTGCCTCGCAAGTCGACGCTTTTGATCGAGGGATTCAGCCGTTGCTGGATGTTTTTACGGACACCAAGATTCTAAAAATTCTCCATGCGGCTCAAGGGGATCAGGAGTGTTTGTATACGAGTTTTGGGGTCGTTGCTTCGCCTAGCTTGGATACTGCAGTTGCAGCATCCCTTTGCGGGTACGGTGAAGGAATCGGTCTTGGTAAGCTCCTGAAGTTAGTATTTGACGTTGATCTGGCTAAAGGTCATGCGCGGACGAACTGGTCGGTCCGTCCTTTACCGCAGCAGTTGATGGATTATGCTCACGCGGACGTTGAGTACCTGGTTGCCTTGGGGCAAAAGCTGATGGAGAAGTTAGATCAATTAGGCCGGAAGTCTTGGGCTTTGGAGGTCTCCGCGAAATGGGAGAATGCCGCGCTTTATCAAATGGACGTAGAAGGCATCGCTCAGAAGCTCGTTCGAGGGGGACGTCTCGATAAGAAGAGCTATCCGGCGCTGATTAATTTGGTCCGTTGGAGAGAGGAAAGGGTTCGACAGCTGAATTTGCCTCGGCGATGGGTGGCGGATGATCACGTTCTTTTGGATTTAGCCCACGTGCGCCCCAAGGACCTCGAGCATCTAGGAGCTTTTCGCGGTCTCAATAAGGGCGAGCTGAAAAACAGTGGCGAAGCCATTTTGGAAGCGATTCGGACCGCTGCGGATAAGACTGACATCCAGGTGCCGAAGGTTCCGCGCGTACCCACACCGACCGCAGACGAAATGCAGGCATTCGAGTTGATTCGGTGTTATGTCAGTGTCCTCGCTGAAAAACATCGCATTTCGGCTAAACACTTACTCACAACTCAGCAGCTTTTGCCTCTCTTGCGACATGAAGTACAGACAGTAGAAGATCTCATTACGCATGGAATTCTTGGGCCTGAGGCGGCAACTCTGATCGGGGTCGATCTCATTGCTATGGTACACGGAAAACGAGGTCTTCGCGTTAAGGGCAATCAAGTCGAGATTTTTGTAACAGAATAGTAGTCTGTCTGGGAATTCCTCATCGCTAAGCGCTTGACAGCCGCTCGGCCGCCAAGATATTTAATATCTGGGGGAATATTCATGCTGGACTCGATTTTTTGCTCCAGTGCAAAGGCAGTGGGGATCGTCGGGATTCTCTTTTTTCTGACTGGCTGTAAGCACCTCATTCAGGGGCATTTTGAAGGTAATTTTCAGACCCGTATACTCGGACAACAAACGGTTGAATCCGTCGGAATTGATATTCGTCGGATTGGTCGCCAGCAGAAGCTGATTGAAATTAAAAACTCCCAGGACAAAATCATCAGCCGAATTGAAGTATCGAAGTTTTCTCCATGGAAGTTTAAGCTGACGATGTCTCAGGTCGGTAAAGAAGCGTTCTTGCTGACGAAAAGTGTAAGCCGAGATCCATTAAAAGCTGAAGCTTGTTTTTCTAGCGAAGCATCTTGGAATATCCAGTTTTGCTTTTCTGAAGATCAGTTTTTCTTTAAGGCTCAAGCCAACGCGGATCAAACAGAATACTTAGTCTATGGTAATCTGAGTAGCTCCGTCCATCAATCCTTGCGAGAAACCTTTGCTCTAGAAAAACCAATTGAGCTTTCCTTAGAGGAGGGTGTGAAGCGAGCACTCAGTTACAATTTTGATTCTCGTGAAGGATTTGAAAAGGCATTTCAAGCAAGGCAAAATGCGATCACTGCTTATCTGAATTTACTGCCTCACTTGTCTATTGGGATTTTGTGGTATGCGTCACCTTCGCCCACCTCTGCAGTCACTGGACTGTTTAACTTTGTCCCATTTCTACTTCCATCTGTTTGGTTAGATGCCCAGAAATTCTCAATTGATGCGAGAATTCAACTCAAAGCGATGCAAATTCTCAGAGCAGATCTGATTGTGACGATCGAGAGCTTGTTTTACGAGTTCGATCGCACGGAGAGAATTCAAAGCACGGCAAAACGGTTCTTGGAGGAGCTTGAGATTCTTGAGAGGCAAAATGCTTCCTATCTGGCTAACGAGGATCAGCAGTCGTCCTTGGATCAAGTTAAAGAGTTGCTTCATACAACGATTGAGCAGTCCAAGTGGGTTTTGGAGCAGAATCGATACGCACTGTCGCTTGCACTCGGATTTCATAATCCGAATGCGATCCAAAAAATAACCTCTATTCCCGAAGTGATCCCTGAGAATTTTGCCCTCGCAGAGGGAGAGTTGCTTGGTCAAGAGGCCCTTCAGCGTTCGATCGAGTTATCTCAGCTCGATCTTGTCCTCAGGTCTCATAACACGAGGAAGAATTGGCTTTATTTTAATTGGATGAATCCAAATGGGGATTCCAGAGTGCCACTCGGGGTCAATCTTTTTTCTCAAGCCAGAATGTTTCAGGCCGAAAATCGCGAGATCCTTCTCAAAGTAGATGAGATCAAGACAAAAACTTTCAGTCGAGCTTATGAAGTCTCTTTGAATCATAATCAGACAGTAAAAAATTATTTGTCTGCTAAGGAAAAAGCGAGGGCTTCAGAGGAGCAATTTCGCTCTTTAGCGAAGGTTTTGCAAGTGGAGCCCGGAGCAAAGATCGGAAGCCCCCAAGCGATTAGGCATT
>CAINWE010000114.1 GCA_903854365.1 Oligoflexia bacterium | reverse complement strand
GACTCCTCCGAGAATGCCCCATCCCCTCGGCCTCTCGACACCCCAAAGTCCAATCCTCAAGATGAAACGGAACCCCTGCAGCAGCTTGACTGAGGTCAAAAGAAGCTGGCGAAGAAGAAGTTGCCGCAGAAGGGGATGACACTGAAGCTACCAAAGCCGAGTGCCCGTGACCTGCGCCCGCGCCTAGAGAAGCACTCATGAAATCGACGGACTCAGGACTGAACCACGCGGTCTTTTCCTGTGGACTCATCCCGCCTGCAGAAGCCAGCGCTAGTTTCGACTTTTGGCGATGATTTTCGATTTGATTGAATACCGATTGAACCCAGGGGGACGAAACCGGGATCCGCGGATTCACCACTAAAATGGGTCGATCTTCTGGCCCTAATTCTAAGAGTGCAAAATTTTGTAACGCTGACCTAAACGTCCCCGGCACCACGATGACACGGTGTTGCATCGTCAAAACACTGACTAAGGGGTTGCGTTCTTGCACGAGCCGATAGAGATCCGGATGAAGCAAGGCAACGGATCGACCCTTCTCCCCGACTGACTGAATTCCTTGAGCAGCAAGAACAGCCGGCAGCGTCTGACCTCCCGTCGGCCAACTCATCTGAGTGAGGAGTCTCGTCGCCTTGTGTCCTAATACCGGATAAAGGCTATTGAGCAGCGCGGCCTCATGACGAGCAGCTAGATCCTCGAACATCTTGCGCATGAGCCGAGAGAGTTCGCGATCCTCCCAGTTCAACGTCCCACGGTCGGGAGTGATCGCGGTGTCTGTCGGTAAAATCAGCTCAAGCTGAGGATAAATATTGATGCCGTGATAAGGGATTTTTTGAACCACCACACCATTCAGAGTCACCCAGACCACTCCGTCCCCGTCAGATAGGGGTTGCGATGGAGGCAAAATGCGGAGGGAGCCCGCGACAGTCTTCTCTACCTGAAAATTTGCTCCATAAATCGGAACAGTAAAGTCGAGCCTCCGCGCCGAAGTCCGCGGGTTGACGATCTCCGGAGGTTGATCCTGCGCGGTTTTCAACATCACCAGCGCTTTTGGGCTCAAGTGAAATGACTCTCGAATGACCGATTCTGCCTCGACGTGACCGCTCCCCTTGAGACTTACTGAGTGAATCTGGATCGTTGTACCGTGCTGCAACCCGCTGGCGGGCTGAGCCCCACTCACAGCGGGATCAAATTGAACCATCCACTCTCGAGTACTTGGATCCCTCATGATGATCAAACGGACGGGCTCATGACCCCGGGCCTGGGTCTTAATCTCAAGCGAATCTCCCTCCGCTTGCAGGTACGAAAGCACTGAAAAAAAGCCTTGTCCAAACTTACCCGTAACGTCCTGGTAAGCGGAATCGGGCCTCAGAACTGCAGGATTTTTGGAACGCCCAGGCGTCAGCAAGGAGAGCACAACGTCGGTAAGACTCATACCCGCACCTTGATCGATGATCGTTAACTCGCCCGCACGAGAAATCACCTGAACCCAGGGATCTTTTGTAACTTTCTTCAAATCATAGGCATAAGCGTCTTGGGCATTGGCCACCAACTCACGGGCAACATTCTTAGGATCAAACTGATATCCGGATAGTACGGTGAGCAAATGGTTCACTCGCTTTTGACGCTCTGGAGAAACAGGCCTGGCACTCATCGTCTGCAAGCTACTCAGAGAAGGAATCGACGTTCTCCCGTCGTGATCGAGTGAGGTCGCAATCAACTGCCCGAGAGAGAATCGAAGGCGATGTTCTTGAGGCAGAGCCCCCTCACCCGGTGCGATTTGGATACCCGCCTGGCCCAAGTTTAGAAGGCGTTGGCTGTGTCCTCCCGAAGCTTTTCCAGAAGCACTTCCAGCTGCGTGCGCCGCTGCATGTTTACGCTCCTGACTCAGTGCTTCAACTTTAGAATGAACCGAATCAATGACCTTCTGAACAGCTGCTCGACTCGGGGGTGTCTCGTCGCTCGTTCGATGAGCTGCAATCGCCAAAGTCGTAAAAAATACCGGCACTAAGATCGGGATGCCTTTTTTCATAAAATAACGGTAACTGATGACCGTCTCGGTGTCCAATGTACCGCTTTTTTGATCTCGGCTTGACCGATGCATTCAGGACCACTGAAGAACGCATCCACCTCATGACTCTTGAAAAATTCTTGCAACGCCTATGGACAGATGGGCTCTTGCCAAGCTGAGATATCGCGCAGTCCTTCGATGAACCGCTGCGATCATCAGACGTACTGAAACTTCATGGCGACCTCGATATCGGGATGGAGGCTTTTTTTGACCGGGCATTGATGAGCAGAGTTCTCGAGTTTGCCTCGATACTCCACGGGCAGCGACTGAGGAAGCTGAACGGTGATTGGAAGCCGCGCAATTCTCCGAGGCTGCGGATTCATCTCTTTGGTCACCTGTGCCCGAGCCCCGGTGAGCGACACACCGTCTCGCTCAGCCACAATCGCCATCGTGGTGAGCACACAACTGGCCAGAGCCGCCCCCACGAGATCGGTCGGAGAAAACCTCTCGCCTCTGCCTTGATTATCTTTTGGCGCGTCGGTCTCTATTTTTGAGCCTGAGGACTCATGAGTCAGCTCGCAATGCTTTTCACCGGTATAAACTACTTCCATTTTCACCATGTCAACTGCTCCCTCAGAAAAAATCGTCTTCCAAAGCAAACCTATGCTAGCTTGCCCCATCAAAAGATGTCGAGACTAAAAATCTCTTACCTTGATCCAGGAACAACGAACATGAAGAACATGAAGGTCTATTTTTTATTAGCTGCACTGGGGTTGAACCCGATTTCTTTGGGCATGGCCATGGAAGCAGCGACCCTCTCATTGCACGCCTCGAAAAAACTACACAGTGCACAGTTCCCGGGCGACTCACTCGATGAGTCGGAAAACTTAGCGTCCTTTGAAAAATTCGTCATGACCGGAGGCCTCGGCACTCATTTCGCCACCTACTTGGATCAATCGAGTTTCAGCGCGGTAGCCAGCACCTCTAAAAGCACTCGAAGAGAACTCCTCCAGACTCACGTCCTGGACTATCTTCGAAGATCCTCGCCGAACAGCCGTCAGGAAGCTCCCTTGTGGAGCTTCAGTGAGTTTAAAAAAAGAAGTCCGATGGTGATCGCGGACTCCATAGCAATCTATCTGAGCAGTCGAGCCGAATTTTTGCGTTTTTGTCACACGCCAGAAGCCGCTCGATTTCGAAAAATCCAAATTAAATTTGGATTCGATCCAAACACGTTGACCCCGGCTCACTGGAGCCAACTTCAATTTCTCAGGAACTTAACCTCCCTCAACTTGAAGGAAAATCATATTACCCCAGCTGGGGCAGTCGCCTTCTCCGAAAGTCTCATTCACTTGAGCCAACTCAAAAATTTAAACCTCATGGTCAATCACGTGGAAGATGCGGGCCTCATCGCCCTCGCCCAAGCACTGAAGTTCACTCCCCACCTCGAGAGCCTCGACCTCGATGTCAACCACATCGGCGACCCCGGGGTCATCACCTTAAGTCAAAACCTGATCCACGTGCCAAAACTCGAGTTCTTGGACCTGAGCCTCAATCAGGTCAGTAGCGACGGCATGGAAGCTCTCGGACAATCCCTCCATCGAATCCCCCGACTCAAGTACCTTCACCTGATGTATAATGAAATTGACGAAACCGGGGCAATCGCACTCGCAAATGGGCTGACACACCTACCGAAACTCAGACTTCTTAACCTGAACACCAACCCGATAGGATCACGGGGCGCAGAGGCGCTCTCAGGAGCCTTCAGCAAAATTCCAGATCTTCATCACTTAGACCTGGGTTCAAACGAACTAGACGATCACGGAGCCAGGATCCTTGCAGAGCACCTAGGATTTCTTCAGGAACTGGACACACTCGACATCAGCTCAAACGACATCACAGAAGCCGGCGTCGTGGCAATCGTATCCGGCCTAAAAAACATCAAAAACTTAAAAAAACTCCTCCTCATGGGCAATGAAGT
>CAINWE010000113.1 GCA_903854365.1 Oligoflexia bacterium | reverse complement strand
GTGTCAGAAACGATCTCGGCTTACGCGCCTACGGTCAGCTCTCGTATGCAAATCTTTGGGGCTTGAATCATACGGTTTCTGTCAGTGCGGCGGTGAATCGACGGTTTCAATTTTACAACTTTGGCGAAGGCCAAGCCCAGGTGAGTTATGCTTGGCCTTGGTTTCTCGTCCCGGGTCTGACGTTTCGCCCTTCTTTGAGTGTAGGGCGGACGCAGTATCTAGATTTTACGACCAATAAGCTAAGCACTTCGTTTGCGGCAGATAATCAGACGATGACTCTGAGCTGGGATAAGCAGCTTTTGAGCCAGCCCAATCTTTTGGTCAGTTTTTCTTACAGTTTTCAGGGCATTAATCAGTTCATGGCGACCCGGGCGCAAGATCGATCAAATTTGACTTTAGGGACGATGACTTCTCGGGTAACACTGGATTTGCGAGACAACTCCCTTTTGCCGACTTCTGGATTTTACACGATGGCTTGGTTAGATTTTGCTCCGCCGTTTCTGGGCTCGAACTCGGCTGATGGTGCGATTGGGTATTATAGCGTAAGGTATCGTGCCGATTATCATATTCCTCTCCCAAAGCGGTTTGGTCTCTATTTTAGTTTTAGAACTGGCTACGAACGTAGTTTGGTGATGGCAAGCACTCCAAATACGAATACGATTCCTCTCATTGCTCAGTTCTCGCTTGGGGGCATTAATAGCTTGCGAGGATATAATGAGCTTGAGCTGAACACGGCCACGAGCGCTACTCTTCAGGGATTACCTTCGACGGCGATTCAGGGCAGTTTGTCCTACCTGAATTATCGAGCTCAATTGGATGTGCCTTTAAACACTTCGCTCAAGTGTGATCTCTTTTTTGACGCCGCTAATCTCCTCATTAACGATTACGGGGTGAAGGATATGCTTTATGGCACCGGGTTCGGAATTCGATATCTGACCCCAGTTGGCTCGGTGAACGTGGATTGGGGCTACAAACTGAATCCCTATCCAGGGGCCCAGGACCGAAGCGTTCTCCATTTTTCAGTCGGCGTGATTTAAACGACCGGGCTCTTGCTTTCATGAGCCATTAAGCTCAGAAACTCAAAAATGAGTGCGGCTCCTAGGAGAGAGGTGATCTCTGCGTGGTCGTAAGTGGGCGAGATTTCGACGACATTGGCGCCAACGAAGCGAAGGCCTTGAAGCTTGCGGACAGTTTGGATGGCTTCGAAGCTGGTCATGCCACCGACGACGGGGGTACCCGTGCCAGGGGCATAGGCGGGGTCCACACCGTCTACATCGAAGGTGAGATAGCAAGGACCTTGGCCCGCTGTCTTCCGAATTTGATCGAGAAATTCATTTCTCTTTTGGATCTCATAGAATTGGTCGATGTCTAAGACATGAATGCCTTGCTCTCTAATGTAATCTTCTTGGCTAGCGGCTGTGAGCGGGCCTCGGATGCCAATCTGGAAAATCTTCGAACCGACGAGGAGTCCTTCCTCAATGGCGCGGCGAATCGGCGTGCCATGATGATATTTCTCACCCCAGGCCGAATCGGCAGTGTCTGTATGAGCATCAAACTGGATGAGAGTGACTGCGCCATAGCGCTTGTGAATTGCTCTGAGGTCAGGAAGTAAAACGGAGTGGTCGCCGCCGATCGAGATGCATCGCGCCCCTGCTCGGTGGACTTCCGAGATATGTTCTTCGATGTTTTTGAATGTTGTCTGCAGGTGGATGGGGTTGACGCTGACGTCTCCCCCGTCGACGACGCTCAGCTTTTCGTAAACATGGACACCCAAATTGGGATTGAAATTGCGATTTAAAGCAGAGGCCTCCCGAACGGCGCGAGGGGCGAATCGAGCGCCAGGGCGGTAGGTAGTGCCCCCATCGAAAGGAATTCCCAAGAGAACGACATCGATGTCTTGGTCTCGAAAATCAGGAACGTAGGGGAGGCGGTTAAAGGTAGCGACATCCCCGAAGCGGGGCGATTTTAACGGATTTTTTGGCTGATAACGCTGGGTTGGGGTCTCTGGCTTGGGTTCGTGCGAAGTTGTAGAAATTTTTGAGCGCATTTCTGGAGAATCTACTCTAGAAATTGGTTGACTTCAACTCCGAGCTCCTGTAATTCCACTCTCCTATGTTTCAGCAAAAGTCCTATCAGGCAAAGCAATCTGGTCCCCACTTTTTCGAGCCCAACGGCCAAAACGCTCCAAAGTGGTATGTTGTTGATGCAAAAGACCAAGTGGTGGGTCGTCTCGCTACGGTTTTGGCCCGTGTGATCACGGGTAAGCATAAGCCCACCTACACGAAGCACGCCGATACGGGTGATTTCGTAATTGTATTAAACGCAGATCAAGTCGTTTTCACTCGGAACAAGTGGAATGATAAGTTGTATCGCGATCATTCAGGGTACGTGGGTGGTCTCAAGACTAAAACCGCCAAGCAGATGTTGGCTCAACACCCAGAAGAAATTTTGAGACGAGCGATTTGGGGGATGACCAATAAGTCTAGCCTAGCTCGGCACCAAATTAAGAAATTGAAAATTTTCGCAGGCAGTGAGCATTCTCATCAGGCTCAATGTCCTCAGCCTTTACCTGCTGGGGCAATTCGAAACACAGTCGTTTCTAGGCCTAAGGCAAAAGTTTAGTCAACTAAGGAGAGATTTGAAATGGAAAAACAGTTACACCGAGTGGGAAAGCGAAAAAACGCGATAGCTCGTGTTTACCTTCGCCCCAGAGCTGGAGACGAAGGTGTAATTCGAGTGAACGATCGTTCATTCGAGGAATACTTCCCTCGTCCCACTTCTCGAATGCTGATTATGCAAGTATTAGATTTGACCGCGACTGCAGGTCGTTTTGATATTGCGATCAACGTTCAGGGTGGTGGTCTTTCGGGTCAGGCAGGCGCAGTGAAGCATGGGATTGCTCGAGCTCTTCTTGAAGTGGATCCTGCTTTTAGACCTGTTCTGAAGAAGGCCGGTCATTTGACTCGTGACTCTCGTGAAGTCGAGCGTAAAAAATACGGCTTGGCTGGTGCGCGTCGTCGTTACCAGTACTCAAAGCGTTAATCGCAAGAGTTCTATTTGTTTTCGGAAGATGGCCCCAGAAATGGGGCCATTTTTTTTGTCTTTTGTGGATTGGATTTGACAGAATTCTTGCCTCAGTGCTGATGACGACTTGAGCTAGGCAGCTTTTGATTTTGACTTAAATTCTGATTCGTATCCTAAACCCATGCATTCGAGTGCTCGGCAATACTCATACGTCGCTTGAATTCTTTCAGCGCGGAGGAGCTCGTGCTGCTCGTCGGAGTGTTCAAGTATTTCAAGGTGGTGATGAGCTCGAGAGAGGTAGTTTCTCATTTGAGGCGGCATTTGCTTAAAGCCGGGCGGTATTCGACTGGCTGCTGAAGAGACGAGGTCAGCCGTAGTATCGGATCTTTGATAGAGTCCGTATTCTTCGTCGTGCGCTCCTTCTAGATAGGGGAGCGATTGATGATGTTTTTCAAGATAGGCGATCTTAGCTTCGTGGAGCAAGGCCTGAGCGAGGTGTTTCGCGGCGCGGGCCCAGCGTTCTGCTGCTAGGCGGTGGTTGGTATTGTAGTGTTGGCAGGCTCGTTCATAGATTTCAATGACTTCATTTGGGTCGACGGTTGGTGTCGTGGGAGAGGGGTGGATGAGGAGCGCGCAGGTTTCGATGGCGCCTAGGTAAGCTTTTCGGATTTCGTGTTCGGCATTTTCTGGTCCGTAGATACAGAAAAGCTCCGGTTTCTTTTTAGGCATAACCGAGATCCCTCCTCTTAGGGAGGTTGCCTTTGCAATTCGCGGACCTCGCTCTTCTTTTTGTTCGGCATCTCGCGTGACGAATAATCGCAGGCGTTGATGCCGTATTTCTCTAGCTTTCTCAAGAGGGTCTTTTTGGGAATGTTGGCCTGCAAGGCGGTTTGGTTGATCCTGCCGTTGAACTTCTGGAGTGCTCGAATCAGAAATTGTCGTTCGAACGCCTCCTTGTTAGCTTGAAAATCGAGTCTTTGATGATCGACGGGGAGGATCTGCTCGTGGATCGTGAGGCCAGGTCGGACCGACTCATCGGCACGGCGGGCTGGGGCGTCCATGGCGTTGGGGACGACTGAGAGTCGAAGGCTTTTCGGGAGACTCTCTGGGGTGATTTCATTTGTATTTTCAATGACGAATGCGTGTTCAATTACGTTTTCGAGTTCTCTGATGTTGCCTGGCCAGGCATGGTTTTTGAGCAGGGTCATTGCCGCGAGAGAGGCCCGGGCAATACACTTTTGGTGTTGACGGTTGAATTTATCAATAAAGTGTTCGCAGAGGGCTTCGATATCGTTTTTTCTTTCCCGGAGTGGGGGGAGTTGAATCGGCAGAACGTTTAGGCGGTAAAAAAGGTCTTCTCTGAACTGACCCTTTTTGATCATTTCCTCTAGGTTTCTGTGCGTGGCGGCGACGATTCGGATGCTGACTTCGATCTCGCGATTGGAGCCTACCGGAAAGAAAGTCTTTTCTTGGAGGACCCTCAGGAGTTTGACCTGCATGCAGGGAGAGAGTTCGCCGATCTCATCCAAAAAGAGTGTCCCTCCGTCGGCATATTGAAATTTTCCGATCTTTCTTGATTCGGCTCCTGTGAAGGCTCCTCGTTCGTGGCCGAAAAGTTCGCTTTCAATGAGGTTTTCGGGGATGGCGGCGCAGTTTACAGTCACAAAACGATGAGTTTTTCGAGAACTACTGGAATGGAGGGCTTGGGCTACTAGCTCCTTTCCAGTGCCGCTTTCTCCTCGAATTAAGACGGCAGTGTCGACCCTAGAAAGTTTGTCAATGACGGTGAAGATCTGCTTCATTTCATGACTGTGGCCAATAAAATCCGAGTTGCTTGAGAGTCGAAATTTGCGAGCAGATCCATCGGGTTTTTGAACGATGTGTCTAGCTCGAATGGCTTGCTCAATGTGATAGACGAGTTGATCGATTTGAATTGGCTTTTCTAAGTAATTGTAGGCGCCTTGTCGAATGACTTCGATGGCATCCCGCACGTTGGAGACTGCGGTAACTGCGATGACAATGATCGATGGGTCGTGAACTTTGATCTCTTTCAGCACTTCCAGTCCAGAAATTCGCGGCGTTGTGACGTCGAGGAGTACGAGATCATAGTGGTCTCTGAGGACCCGGGTAATGCATTCTTCTCCCAGAGTTGCGTGGTCAATGGAGTAGTTTTTGTCTGTGAAGGCAGCGGCTACCGAGTTTCGAAGGTCTGCGTCACCATCGGCCACAAGAAGTTTAAGCATGGTGGCATACCTGGATATGGGTTTTGTCCGCGGTTTTTAGCGTAAGCACTCGATGCCCCCCGAGTTTGCTCGATTCATCGAATCTGGCTTTAGAGAGATAGCCCCCTGCTTTCTCTCCTTGTTTAGGACTTATATCAATCAGTAATAATTTGCACTAAAATCTTAGTTTCTGAGCGAATCCTGGATATGGTAAGTCTGATCTTTAGATGTAATTTTATAAGGTAAGAATTTATGGATAAATTAATTTGTGTTGGGAAAAATTACATTGAGCATGCGCGTGAGCTGGGTGATGCGGTGCCGGAGTTTCCTATTTTCTTTATCAAGCCTCCGAGTGTAGTGGCCCAAGTGCCGGGCATTGAGTTACGTGGGCAAAGGGTGGAAGTGGTGCTCCCGCGTGGAAGGGGGATCGTGCATCATGAGTGCGAGATTGTTTTAAGGCTTGGGCGGTCGGGCGTTCCAGATGCAGTCACTTTGGGGCTCGATTTGACCTTGAGGGACGTGCAGACTGCTCTGAAAAGGCAAGGGCACCCATGGGAGATCAGTAAAGTATTTCCTCATTCTGCGGTGTTGGGGCCTTGGATTTTGTTGACTCAATTTTCAGATTATCTCGAGCAACCCTTTGAATTTTTGATTGACGGTATTTTGAAGCAGACGGGTCGGGGCGAGCAGATGAGGCATTCCCCAGAGAGTTGTATTCGGTCAGCTCGAGGATTTTTTCCGCTATGCGAAGGGGATCTGCTGTTTACCGGCACGCCTGCTGGAGTCGGGTCTTTGCAGAGTGGACATGCGGGTACGTTGAGATGGGGATCGGTCTTGGAATTTAACGTGGATTTTGTGTAAGTTAAAACGCCTCGTACTGAAATACTCTTTGCTTAATTTCTTCTGAAATCATTTCGATCAGTAGATCAGATTCGAGCTGAGAAGTGGACAGGGTATGGAGTTTCGATGCGTCCTTTAAAAGTCGCTTGAGAGCAAGTCTGTTCTTCTCTCCTCCCGTGATCAGGGGGCCGATAAACGTATGGAAAATATCCCCGTGCCCTGCGGCCATCCATTGAGTCAGCGTTTGGCTGCCACCTTCGATGAGAATGCTTTGGAGTTTTCGGCCCAGAACTTGGTGTAGGGTTGGTCCGTTTAAGATCTCTACGACTGCGGGGATCCAGTCCTGGCCGGTTTGCTGGAGGATTGTTAGATCTTTTAAGGTTTTCATCCAAGATTGTGGGTGTTTGTGAAGCGCGGCCTGGCTGGTGATGAGCACAGTTTTTCGGCCGGGTGGAAATGTCGTGGTTTTTAGCACGTCTTGTTTTTCGCGGGGGATGTTGAGTAATATCCCTTTTGGATCGAGTACAACTGGTAAGGGTTGGGCTTGCTCTGGGTGAATACAGTTTCTTACGTTGAGTCGGGGAGCGTCTGTTAAAACGGTTTTTGCGCCTACTGCGATGAGATCATAATGCTGTCTGAGCCAATGGGTGTATGCTCGAGAAGTAGGGCTAGAAATCCATTGCGACGACAGGGAGTCGTCAGCTAATTGGCCGTCGAGAGTCTGAGCCCATTTGAGCGCAATGAGGG
>CAINWE010000112.1 GCA_903854365.1 Oligoflexia bacterium | reverse complement strand
TGAAGTATCCGTCTTGGTTTTGGCCGACTTTTCCTGTCTGCAGAATTCCCTTTCCTTGGAAGTAGAGGGCCTGTTCCGAGAGATTGACGCTGAGGTGATACTTTTGCGAAATGGCGATTTCTGCGGCAGCAGCAGTCGCAAAAGCCGTGCAAGTGCCGCGGTAGCCTTGATTCTTAATGCAGGTGAGAAATGGCTTCAAGGGAAAGTTAGATTGTGCAAATAGTCCTTGAGCGATTGGCGTTTGGTTTGACGCATTGTGTGAGTCACCTTCCGCACCAGCTCCGAGATCGGACCCGGTGCATAGCAAGGATGGATTCGGAATTGAGGCACTTGGAGAGTCCTTGGAGGTTGAGGTTGCCACGGGGACCTGAGATTGAGTCCTTAGGTTCACAGAGGCGAGGGATTTAATTGCATCTTTAATTGCTCTTGTTGGAAGACTTTCCATCTCGCGTGGTTGTCGAAATTTGGTGGGATTGCTTGGATTTTGGCGAAGGGTAATCGTATGAAGTTTTTTATAAATTTTCAGCAAATTTCTTGGGTCTTGGGATGCTTTTATTGTGCCTGCGACGTTGTGAAGCATGTGGTTGTAACTTTCTAATGTGAAGCCTTGCTTAGAAGTCTGGGGTGCGCCTGGGGCTCGAGTGAGTTCAGGCTGAGTTTCTGCGTGCACTGCGGGAATCTGACCGAATTGATTCTCGTGCTCGGAAATAATCATGAGGTCATTTGCGATTTCAGCTGCAGTTTGAATGGTGTTTGCTAGCGGAGCTTCATCGTTCGAAGTGGAGCTACTCCCCCGGTATGTGTAGGAGTTGGGTAGGTAGCAACATTGCAGGGTTCCATCCCAGTGGGTTGCCGGTTGACAGGTCATTTTGGTACTGCCGAGATTTTGCGGTGAGCAATCTTCGTAGATAAACGAGCTCAATGAAGAGTCGGCACTTTCTGCTTGAAGGTCCATAGTGTAGGGACCAAATTTGACTTCATTTTGTGGGCGACTGAGAATCGGCATATTCCATTGGACACGAAGATTCTTAATGTAGATTGACGAAGTGCTTTGAATTGGGTTCGTGAAAAGACTTTTACAGTCTAAGGTGACTCCGATATCGCAACTGTAAGACCCCGAGCTGTAATGGCTTGGAGCGCAGTCTGATAAGTGAGGAGCTACGGTAGACACTTGAAGGATGGGAGATGACAGAGGTAGATTTGCGAGGCTCGTTGTGGCTGAGGTGGGGCATATCCCTGGGTAGGTGATGTCTGCGAGCTGGCGAACCGCGAGTGCGTTGGCGTCGAGATAAGTGTTGTACTGGCTTATGGGAATGGCCACAACACCTTCAGGAACTCCTGCTTCATCTGCTAGTGGTGAAGGCGATGGGAGAATGGGGATGTTCGTGGGGCTAGATGAGGGTGCTATTCTGGGTGAAAATGCAGGATTGGGGAGAGGGGATTTGTTATTTTCTGGGGAGTTGCTATCGGTCGGCAAATTGCAACTTGATAAAAAAAAACTAGCAAATCCTAAAAAAAGAATGGGATTGAAATGGATTGAAGATGGCTTCTTGTGAATTAAATTTTGCATCTTTTTCCTCTTTTGAGCTAATTTTTAATTTATTATACGAGTCAAATTATTTAAATAAACAGCAAAATTTCTTATTTTGATTCTTGTTTGACTAAGCGACTAGTTTCTTTTGTTCCTGATTGACAGCGGTCAATTAAAAAGCGATGACTAATCTTGAGAGATCACCCTATGGCAGTAATTTTAAAAAAAATTAAATTTTTAAT
>CAINWE010000111.1 GCA_903854365.1 Oligoflexia bacterium | reverse complement strand
CTCTGGCGCAATATAAGACGTATCACACGGGGTCTGATGACTTTGAGTTACTCTATCAGGCTTGTGGGAAAGATTGGGGCAAGATGCTTGTTGCTCTGAAAGCACTTAAGCCCAGTTCTTTCGGGAAATCGCAACAAGATGAGCTCGCAGGGCCGATTCAAGACGCAGTCCAGGGGTGCCGTCGCTGAAGCACTTCCTCTCAATCTCCTGAACAATCAAGAATCGAATTGGATAACTTTCATCATTTTGATAGGGTTCCAGGTCGCATGGTTTCTGCTTATTCTCAATCGAAGCAAAAGTGGCGCGTTTTGATCTTGTTGCTGACCCTCGGCAGTGGGTTTGGCCTGTTTTTTTCAGAATCTGCACGGTCTGCGTCTTCGTTGCCGCAAGAAGAAATTGTGATGGGTTATCGTGAACTTCTTCAAATGGCAGCTGTCGACCCCCCTTCGGAAGCGGACTCGATTTTTTTTAAGGCTCCTGTGTTGACCGGAGAGCAGATCGATGGAGTCACGGAAGAAATTAGGACTATTCTGTACAATCCTAAAAATGCGAGGGCTCGAGATCGGGTTCTTCTTTTGCAGAAAATTGAGAATCAGGCTCCCTTAACTCATGGTGAAAAAAATCAGATCCTTCACGAGTTGTTTTCGCTTCAGTACTCGGCTCACAGCCAGATGGAAGCTGAAGAGGACCAGGAGGAAGCATTTAGGAGTAAGATTCGGTCGGCAACCTCTGTGGCCGTTTCGATCGGATTTACGATCGCTAGTGCTTATTCGGTCATTCCAGTGTCCGATGACTCGGGGGTGAATCAGATTGCGAGCTGGGGCATTTATAGTGCTTTGGCAGGGTTGAGTGGGTTGGGCTCATTTTATTCTTTTTATTTACAATACATTTGGAATGCAGAGCACTATCAGGGATATAGAAATTGGAAGAGCCAGTTGAACCAATGGGGTCCTAAAATTGACGAGGCATTGGGTCAGAATTTCGATCAGCGCAGCGGGTACAATACGCGCGTTTTTCCTGCGCTGCCCTATTACTCGGCTCTTTTGAATCGCGCAGCTTCCCGTTTTTTGGACTTGCCGGGAGTCATAGACGGAGTCAGTGGCCAAGTGCAAGTTCCGCCCAGGGATGAGACCGTCACGATTGCGATTTCGACCCCGGTTTCGAGCCCATCTCGCTTTTCGATTAGAAATAATCGCCTGAGCGATTTTGATTTTAGAGGCTTGAACTCCGACTCGTTTCATCAGCATGTCCGGGAGTTATGCGACGAGGTGAGTCGGCGGCCTTATTCTTTATGGAATCAGATGGTGTTGCGACGGCTCTTCTTTTTGGCGCTGAATCGAGAAGATGTCGAGGCGCTTGCTCTGCTAATGCAGACTTCATTGAAGGATTTAGGGCAAGTGTTTGGGCCGCAATTTGAGAGGGTGTTTCTTTTGGGCGTGAGTCAGAATCATTTTGAAGTCGTGCGTTATTTTTTGCTAAATCATGGCCAGAGTCACCTTCCGCGTTTGTCGCCTCAGATTCTTGCCAGAGCGCGAGATCTGGCGGAGCGAGCCCATCAGACAGAGATGGCCGCTTTGATTGCCGAGTCGATCAACGGAGTTCCGCCTCGTCCTCGGGAAATGGTAACGCTCAGGCAAACAGCATCTCATGATCCAGGTAGCGAGCGGAGGGCTGAGAGCATTGTCTCGAGATTAAAGGGTAGGTATCTTAAAAGGTATTTGGAAACTTTTCCTGAGACTAGAAAGTCTGAAGCGCCGATTATCCCGCTTGTTCTCAGAAAAATTGACAGTCTGAGAAGTAATGAGAAATTGTCGAGCGCTCAGGTGATAGCCGTAAAAAGCTTATTGGCCCGCATCGAAGAGCCGTTCGATACTCAAAGTCCAGGGTATAATCCGTCTGATTTGTTTCTTTGGAATACAGAAGCAAAAAAGAAGAACACCCAGGGACTACTGAAGCTCGTTTATTTAGCCTTAGAAGATGCCAGCGCTTACCAAGAAAATACCGGTCAGGTGATGACCTCAGGCGATCGAGACGATCATTGGAAGGCGTGGATTTTGAATGCTCTCTATGACGGAGAAGCGGCTTATCATTTGGATCAGGGGCGGCATCTTGACTCGTTAGGTGATCGTTCTGGCCGCTCTTGCGTGGCGGGCGTGGATCATCGGATCATTCACGGATTGACGGGGATTCATCCGGATGTACCGATCTGCGCTGGTGCTGCCGAGAAAGAGAATTTGCTCACCTGGCGTCGCGCGCAAACTCGCCTTCAGGAAGAAAAGAAGGCGCATTTTTTTAACGCAGTCTTTGAGGATCTGGTCGACGAGTGGGCCCAGAAGAAGGCTCTCGTCTCAATGCAGCGTTCGGCGAGTCGGTCGCGTGCACAGATCGTTCCGGGGCTGGAGGCTGCGGACCCCCTATCAGTTGCAGTCTTCGTTAAGGACTATGAAAAATTCGTGACTGAGCGAGCGATCGCAGCCCTTGGCCCTGAAATTTTGATTTCGGATGAATTTAAAATGATTTTGGAAACCATTGAAGACAATTCTGATCGTATTGTTTCTGCGCTGAGGCGCGTGCGCTTAGAGCCTCGGCAAGCCATTTGAGCCCTCTGTGTCGTTTAGTTGGTGCCGTCGGTATGGACCGTGATGGCGCCGTGCGCGATGTAAGAAGCCCAAAGACCCGACCATCTGCATTGATAATATTGGCCGTTCCACCAATTGACAGTGACGCTCCCGGGGCCGCAAGTCGTTGAGGAGATATTCGAAACAGTGACCTGAAAGTCTTTTGCTCCCCTGAGGTTGAGTAAGTCACCGGAAAAGTCGATTTGATTCGACGTCACAACGGTTCCATCTGGACAGGTTCCGGTTCCGGTTCCTTCTCCTGTTTGACTTGAGGCAACCACAATGGTCCGTGTATCGACATTATAATAGGTTGCGCCGGGTTGATTGGATGTGCTGTATCCGAGAGTGACATCCATTTGAAAACAATTCGAATAAAAGCCATTGGCAACGGTGCCAGCTGGACCCTGATTGGAGGCGGGGTAGTAAATGTCGCCGATCAGCTTAGTTTGGAGGCTGACAGCAAGTCTTGTGTCTGCTTGAATTCCTTTTACGATCTTTTGAGTTCCATCAGAGAAACTGGAGCCGGCAGGGGGAGGGGTTGCTCCTCCTGTTGAGCCATTCAGAGAAAAACTATAGCGAGATCCTGGCGGGAGATGGTTGGTGGAGGACGTATTCGTCGTGGTTGAGGTTGTTGTCGTAGTTGTTGCAGTAGTCGCTGCGCTCGAGGTTGATGTCACCTGAGAGGCAGCGTTAGAGAGGTTTTGTGGGCCGCAGGCAATGAGATGAGTTGAGCTTGCGAGTAGAAATGCAGCTTG
>CAINWE010000110.1 GCA_903854365.1 Oligoflexia bacterium | reverse complement strand
CGTCGTGCTCAACTTCGAGCAAGTAAGGCGATGCAGGACCGGGCGTTTAAAAATCCAAAAATTCGATTTATTTGGGACTCGGTGGTCGAAGAGATTTTGGGTGACAAGGCTGTCACTGGCGCGAAGCTGAAAAATTTGGTTTCGGGTCAAGTTCAAGAGATTAAAACTGATGGAGTTTTTGTTGCGATTGGACATCAACCGAACACGGAGCTCTTTAAAAATGATTTAACTCGAGATGGCGCAGGGTATTTGGTGACCCAAAAGGGATCGACCTATACGAATGTTGCTGGAGTTTTCGCAGCGGGAGACGTGGCTGACCCGATTTATCGGCAGGCAGTCACTGCTGCTGGAACGGGGTGCATGGCCGCTTTGGATGCCGAACGATTTTTAGAAAGTGGAGAGTAGGTCATGTCGATCGTCCATGCTGAAGAGCATTCAGAACAGGTACGAGTGCGTCTCGAAAAGTTAGCTCAACTGCGCGAGCGGCAGGAGAATCCCTATAAAAACGGAATGGTCCCGTCCGAGTTAGCGGCACGTCTTCATCAAGCCTACGGGGAGATGACGAAGGAGCAACTCGAAGGGTTAGGGTTTGCTGGTTCGGTCGCTGGGCGCGTTATGGCGATTCGAGATTTTGGAAAGGCATCGTTCGTTCGTTTACAAGATCGAACGGGGCAAATTCAACTCTACGTCCAGAGAGAAAAAATTGGCCCTGAAGCCTACGCACTGTTTAAGGAATGGGACATTGGCGATATTCTTTTTGCTGAAGGGACCCTGTTTAAAACGAAAACGGGCGAGCTTTCGCTATTGTGTGGTGCCGTGCAGTTAGTGACCAAGTCCTTGCGCCCTTTGCCTGAAAAATTTCATGGGATTGCAGACGTTGAGATTAAATATCGTCAACGTTATCTCGATTTAATTATGACCGATTCAACCCGAGAGACGTTTCGAAAGCGATCGGTAATGATGAATGAAATTCGGAAATTTTTTGAGGGGGAGGACTTTTTGGAAGTCGAGACCCCGATGATGCACCCCATTGCTGGGGGTGCGACGGCTCGACCATTTATTACTCATCACAATACGCTCGATATGACTCTTTATATGCGTATTGCCCCAGAGCTTTACCTGAAGCGATTGGTGGTGGGCGGCTTTGAGCGGGTATTTGAAATTAATCGAAACTTCAGGAATGAGGGCATTTCGATTAAGCATAATCCCGAATTTACGATGTTAGAGTTTTATCAGTCCTACGCAACTTTTGAGGACTTGATGACTCTGCATGAACGGCTGTTTCAAAGGCTGTGTGAGCGACTTCACGGGTCATCTCGTCTCACCTATCAGGGGACAGAAATTGATTTGGCAGGTCCCTGGCAGCGCATTACGGTCGAAGAAGCTTTGCTCAAATACACCGGCATGAAAGATCGAAGTCTACTGCGAGATCGGGATGCACTTCTTAAATACGGTAAAAGTAAAGGCCTACCGATGGATCCGAAGGAGACTGTAGGGGGTTTGATGATGGTGATTTTTGATCACGAAGTGGAAGCACAGCTGATCCAGCCGACGTTTGTTACCCATCATCCGCTGGATGTGTCTCCGCTCTCGCGAAAGAATGAAATGGACCCGTTTCTAGTAGATCGTTTTGAGCTGTATATCTACGGTAGGGAAATGGCCAATGCCTTTTCGGAATTGAATGACCCGATCGATCAGATGAAGCGGTTTGAGTCTCAAGTTGAAGCCAAAAACGCAGGGAACGAAGAAGCGACTGATATGGATCTCGATTATGTCACTGCATTAGAGTATGGGATGCCTCCTGCCGCGGGAGCTGGTATTGGGATTGATCGCTTGGCTATGTTGATGACCGATTCCCCAAGTATTCGGGATGTAATATTTTTCCCTCTCATGAGACCGTTGACTCGTGCGGGTGCAAGCGAAGAGGCAAAGCGCGGGGCTGACGGAACTCAGGAATAGGAGCAGAATGGCAAGATCGGGGGGGTTGATTGTAACGCTTGCGAGCCGGTTCTTGTTGTCCAAGGCTTCAGACGGGTTTATTTCATTTATTGCATGGGTTTCAGTAATCGGCGTCGCGTTGGGTGTCATGGCGCTCACGCTGGTGACGAGTGTTATCAACGGTTTTGAAAACGAACTAACTCAGTTGATTACGTCGATGAACGGGGATGTTTTGCTGTATACTCGGGGCGATCCCATTCGTGATATCGAAGCGGCTACTCGCGAGGTGAGAAAGACCCTGCCTGAGGTGCAAGCGGTGAGTCCCTCTTTTGTGACTGAAATTATGGTCGCAGGGAGAGATACGGTTTCTGGAGCTGTTTTGCAGGGGTTGGAGTCGGAAACAATTGGTCAGGTGACCAAAATCCCAGAAAGGGTTGTGGCGGGGCGGCTACCTGTGGCGGATGGGGAGGTTGCTCTCGCGGGAGCTCTGGCTAACAAGCTGGGTGCGACGCTAGATTCGGAAGTCCGTCTTATTATACCCGCGCTTGCCGGAGATGCCTCTCAAGCTAAGGCGCTTCGAGTCAAAGTGGTGGGCTTAGTGCAAATGGGGATGTACGAATACGATTCAAAATTTTTGTTCATGGCCCTTCCTGCTGTGCAAGGTTTTTTGAATCAGCCGGAGAGAGTGACCACACTTCATATTCGCCTCAAGAAAGGTTCGAACTCACGGCTAGCGTCAGATCGCTTAAGCGAGGTCTTTGGTTATCCCTTTCGGGCTAAGGACTGGAGTCAGTTGAATAAAAATCTTTTCTACGCCATCCAGCTCGAAAAGGCGGTGATCGCAATTATTTTGACCGTGATCGTCGTAGTGGCGGCCTTTAATGTGGTGAGTACCCTCATGATGATGATTCACGATAAGGGTCGAGAAATTGCGATTCTGAAAGCGATGGGATTTTTGCCGAGTCAAAGCTTCACCCTCTTTTGTCTACTCGGGTTAGGGATTGGAGCTGTAGGTACAGCGGTAGGAGTTTTGGGGG
>CAINWE010000109.1 GCA_903854365.1 Oligoflexia bacterium | reverse complement strand
GGCTCGAACTCACGAGGCCACTGGAAAAGTAATGACCCTTCATTCAAATACGAGGTGGTGCTCGGATTGTTTTGAGATTAGGTGTTTTAATGACCAGAAAGTGTTCGTAATATTCTCACTGGATACCTGTGATCGGGAAGTGATTGCATTCATATCAAAAACAGAGCCGATTCTGGCGGCCGACGTTCAAAGCTTGATGATAGAGTGCGTTGAAAAACGATTCAATTCAACCCGTGCACCCAGAGTGATTCAATTCGTCACTGATCGAGGAGCAATTGATAGAGCCAGGGAGACAAAATCAATCGGGCAGTCACTCAATCTTCAGTCGTGCTTCACTATGGCCTATAGCCCTGCAAGTAAGGGGATGGCAGAGGCTTTGGTTAAGACAATTAAGAGAGATTATGTCTACGCCAATGATTGAATCGATCCCGCTACGGTCGTGGAAATGCTTCCCGATTGGATCAAGGATTACAACGAGAACGCTCCGCATTCAGCACTTGGAATGCTCAGCCCAATGAAATACAGAAAGAACGTCAGCTAACAAACCGTCGATTCAAATGGGGTCCAATCCATTTAGCTACCACGCTGAATTAATGGAAATAAAATATTTTATCAAAATTGACTATATTCGAAAAAAAATGTTTTAGAATAAGTTGTGTCTTATTTCAATTAATTTTTTTATTTTCACTTTTTGGGGGGCAAAATGGATAATAAGGTCATCAAAGCTGATTATATCTGGCTAGACGGCGCTTCGCCAACTCAACAGTTACGATCCAAGGTAAAAGTAATTCCCTGTGGGCAAGCGGTAGACTTGTCTGTTTTTGAAGAGTGGGGTTTTGACGGTTCATCAACCTATCAAGCTACCGGTCACGACTCTGACCTCAACCTGCGTCCGGTGTGCTTCTATCCTGACCCAGTTCGAGGCGACGGAAATTATTTGGTCATGTGCGAAGTCTTCACTCCTGATAATGAACCTCATCCGACGAATAGCAGAGCCCAATTAAGAAGAGCACTTGAGATGGGTGGCGAAGCTCAAGATCCATGGGCAGGCTATGAACAGGAATACACTTTCTTCAAGGACGGCAGGCCTCTGGGCTGGCCTGAAAATGGTTACCCCGCGCCTCAAGGTCCGTTTTATTGCTCGATTGGGTCTCAAGTCGCTTTTGGTCGCGAGATTGTAGAGGAACACCTAGACATGTGTCTCAAGGCAGGTCTCCTCGCCTATGGGACCAATGCTGAAGTTATGCCAGGTCAGTGGGAGTTTCAAATTGGCTATCGCGGCGGCAAAGGTGAGAACGCCTCCATTCTAAAAATGGCAGACGAGACTTGGATTGCGAGATATCTCCTTTGCCTCGTGGCTGAAAAGCACGGCGTGCAGGTCTCCTTCGATGTAAAACCTGTGAAAGGCGATTGGAATGGCGCAGGCATGCATACCAATTTTTCGACCAAAGCTACCCGTGACTCCAAGTCGGGGATGAAGGCGATTGAAGACGCAATCCAGAATCTTAGCCAACGTCACAAAGAACATATTGCTAAGTATGGTGCAAATAATCACGAGCGTCTGACCGGTCACCACGAAACTTGCAGCATCAATGAGTTTCGATCCGGCGTGGCAAATCGGGGCTGTTCGATCCGCATTCCTAGAAGCGTTGCAACTAAGGGATACGGATATTTTGAAGATCGAAGACCAGGTGCGAATGCAAATCCCTACGATGTTGCCTTCATGCTGGTTTCAACCGTACTCAACGTTCGAACGTCATAGTTAGACTTTAAACTCAGTCAATCCGGCGAGTGATCTCCGATGAGGGATCCCTCGCCACAATTGATCTCCCAAAGTCCAGGGAAAGGTACAAGAAGAGACACAAACTCATGAATAAGAAAAAGTCAGCTCCTGTAACTGAAGGAAACGAAGCAAATAGAGCCAAGGCACCCAGTGCCGAAAATGGGGGAACGACTTACGCGCTCTTCTCATCTCTGGATCGGACCGGCCAAGGTGAGGTATTAGTGGCCGATTTAGCTTTCGCTTTGGAGCGACTAGGACTTGGAAACGACGACCCTCGCTTGTTCTCTTTTTTTGCCGAGATAGATGCATTGGGGCGCGGTGCTCGAATTGATTTTAACACATTTCAGCAACTCATAAAAACGAGCCCCATTCTCGTTCAGAAAGCATTACAAAAGCAGCTCATCATTCCCGAATTCGAACAATTTAGAGATGATATTAAGAAGATTTTCGCTAGCATTGCTAAAAATACTTCGGGAAAAGTTGCCGATTACATTCCTCAATTAGCAAAGGTTGATCCGAACCAGTTTGGCATATCGGTTTGCACAGTGGATGGACAACGGTTTAGCTTCGGCGATTCAGATCAGCTTTTTAGTATCCAATCCACATCAAAACCTACTAGTTATTTGATTGCTCTGGCACTCCATGGATCGGAAAAGGTCCACCGACATGTTGGACGGGAGCCCAGTGGACACAGTTTTAATGCAATTACCTTGGACGGACATAATCGGCCTCATAATCCGATGATTAATGCCGGAGCTATTTTGTGTTCGTCGCTCATCAATCCTGAGAACGATGCAGCAGATCGTTTTGACTATGTTCTGAACACTTGGCAAAGGCTTTTCGGAGGAAAGAGGCCCGACTTCAACAATTCGATCTACTTGTCTGAAAAAAATACGGCAGACCGAAACTTTGCACTCGCCTATTTTATGCGAGAGAAGAAGGTATTTCCGCCCGAAAGTGACCTCCACCAAGCCCTAGATCTTTATTTTCAGTGCTGCTCGATCTCTGCGACCTGTGAAAATATGGCTGTTTCGGCAGCAACCCTTGCAAATGCTGGAATCTGCCCGCTTACAAACGACCGCGTATTTGAAGATGGACACGTAAAAGACACCCTGTCTCTCATGTATTCGTGCGGAATGTACGATTTCTCCGGAGAGTTTGCATTCTTGGTTGGATTGCCTGCAAAGTCAGGAGTCAGTGGCGTAGTCCAATTAGTCATTCCGAATGTGATGGGTATCGCAATTTGGTCACCCAAACTCGATATCATGGGTAACTCGGTCCGAGGTGTTGAATTCTGTATTGAACTCGTGAAGAGATATAATTTTCACACCTACGACACGTTGATTGCGGGACATAGTTCGAAATCTGATCCTCGACTCAGGGTCAATCAAATCAAACAAGAAGGCGCTGTTCAGATTTGCTGGGCGGCTGCTAACGGTGACCTCAGCGAAATTCAAAGACTGATTGCTGCAGGCGTAGATGTAAAAGAGGCTGATTATGACGGGAGGACTGCCCTTCACTTAGCAGCATCAGAGGGTCATGACGAAATTGTAAAATACCTTTTAGGACATGGCGCAGATTTGGAGAGTCGCGATCGCTGGGGGGGGACTCCCTTAGATGATGCTAAACGTCACAGTAGGAGTTCTGTGATCGAACTCATTGAGGGCCGAACTAAAAAAAAATCGATCTCAATGGAAAAGAGAAGTGACGCAGCTTCGTGCTATGGTTCTGAAGTTTTAAATTAGTATAAAATAAGAGATCAACTATTCTTAATTGGGGGATTTTAGAATGAGAACTCTCGCGGCTTATCTATTAGGCTTGCTATTCTTTAGTGCGAACATAGCTACTGCAAGTGAAGCCATGGCGCCAGGTGGGCCAGTTTCTGGTGCTGATACCGCTTGGTTGCTTTCTTCGTCAGCCTTAGTGCTGCTGATGACCCCAGGGCTATCGTTTTTTTACGGGGGCATGGTTAGACCCAAAAACGTCGTCTCCACCATGCTTCAAAGCTTTATCTGTATGGGATTGGTCTCGATTTTTTGGTACGTCTGCGGATTTAGCCTTGTATTTGGGGATGATATAGCTGGCATTTTTGGCAACCCCTCTACCTATTTCATGCTTAAGAACGTCGGAGAACTTACTCACGCAGTTCTTTCTCCTACGGTTCCGTTTATACTTTTCGCTCTTTTTCAGCTTAAGTTCGCGATTATTACTCCCGCTCTCATCACAGGGGCGTTTGCCGAAAGAATTAACTTCAATGCTTACCTTCTCTTTGTTCTTCTTTTTGAGATTTTTGTTTATGCACCTTTGGCTCATATGACTTGGCATCCAGAGGGAGTGCTCCATAAAATGGGTGTTCTGGATTTCGCAGGTGGCACAGTGGTACATATGTCAGCAGGAGTAGCGGCCTTGGTTGGAGCTTATGTTCTTGGTTCTCGGCGCAGCCATGGAGGGTCTGGCATTGCTCATGTGCCCGCCAACGTTCCCTATGTATTATTAGGAACCGGACTTCTCTGGTTCGGCTGGTTCGGATTCAATGCGGGATCATCCCTAAGCGCTGGAGGCCTCAGTGCAATGGCTTTTGCTACCACGCACTTTGCGTCTGCTTCGGCTATGGTGGCATGGCTCGCTATCGATGTCTTGCTAGGGAAAAAGGCTTCCGCTATGGGTGCCTGTGTAGGGGCAGTGGTAGGTCTCGTCGCGATCACCCCCGGTGCAGGTTATGTGTCGATTGGAGCCAGCATCATCATCGGCCTCATTGGGGCTGCCGTGAGTCAAGCTGCTGTCTATTGGCGAGCTCAGACCGGTCTTGATGATACGTTAGACGTATTTCCTTGCCACGGGGTCGGAGGCATGGTCGGCATGCTCTTGACTGGAGTTTTCGCAAAGGACGGTGGACTTGTCGCAGGTCATACTCATCTTTTTTATGCCCATATCATTGCCTGGGCAGGGATTACCCTAGGTGTCGGATTAATCTCGTACGCTCTTTATTGGAGCGTGGACCAATTTGCGACCCTCCGAGTTTCAACTGAAGAAGAGCGGGTGGGACTTGATCTCTCTCAACATGATGAGGTCGCCGTTTCACACGAGGAAGTCATCCGACCTGAAGCTTACCAATCCTTTGTTGCTTCAGTGGCTGCTAATCCCCCAACAATGACCATGCAATAAGTACCGTCTCAACTCAAAAGACTGGCCAATTGCCCCAGGCCTCGGGCATGGATCCTGTCATGGCTAAGTTCAACCCTCTTTTTTATCGAGAGTTACGCCCCTTTTATCCGCCCGAGGTTTTCGCAGGGATCAAGGAAGGGCTCTTAAAACGACGCTTTCAGGAGCCCTTCCAAATCGCAGATCTCGGTTGCGGAACAGGGCATTCAGCAGTTTCACTTTTCAAGGCGTCGATCCAAGCCGATGTCATTGGAATTGACCCGGACCCTGCCATGCTCAGCGAGGCCCAGGGCCTAGCGGACCGGTTGGGGTGGCGAAATCTTAAACTCCAACTCGGCAGTGGGGAGGAAACCCACCTCCCTGACTGCGCCGTGGATGCCGTACTCATGGTATCGTCATTTCATTGGATGCACGTAGAAAAAACTCGAGATGAAGTGCTTCGCAACTTGAAGCCCTCTGGCCTCATTTGGATCTTCGAATATCAATTCCCCAAAGCCCCTGAACTCCCTGAGCTCAACGAATGGATCCGCAGGCAATTTAATCTTCACTGGAAAGCTCCAGGCCAAGTTCCGCGAGGAAACTTTACCGAAGTGACTCAAATATTTCGGAACGATTCTCGTCTACAAATCATCGCCTATCGACCCATCCCCTTGGAACAACCTCTCACCGTCGATGAGCTTGCTGGAATCATCTTCTTTCAGTCGCGAGTCCTTCACTATGAAGACAGCGTAGCGGATTTGGCGAAAACCCAATTTCGCGAGCAAATTAGGCGAGAACTCAGCGAACGAATGAGTCAAGGCTCAACGGTTTTTCAATTTAGACTTCAGCTTCTTGGATGCGCGAAGAAGTCAGTCTAAGAGAGTACCCCTGCCAATGGATTTGAGCGAAACCCATTCAGCTCCTCTCGCTGATTCTATCCTAAAACTTCTGAAATCTAAGAATTTGGATCCGCCCCTAAAAGCAGCGCCGTATTATTCCACTCGAGTTTAAGAATTGGCTCTTTCTCAGGGAAGACTGCCAAGAATATTCGCACTTCGTGACCCTAGGATCCGGCGCAAGCCTGTAATTTTTTTTGAAGACTAAGGAGAGGCGAGTTTTCTAGCCGGCGAGAAGAAAGATGTTCTGCTCGATATGACCCGATTCTTATACTCATCGATTCGGCAAAAGTGGGTCTATCGCCCTGAGCAGGAAGTCCGATTATTTCAATACCGAAATCGAGGAGGCGCATTTGTACCACTCGCCATTCACTCAACACTATAGCAATTCAATTG
>CAINWE010000108.1 GCA_903854365.1 Oligoflexia bacterium | reverse complement strand
TTGAAACCGTGGACTTAGGCATTCCTAGTTTCTCTGCGGCTTTTGAGAAATTCCTATGTCTGCAAACTGCAGCGAAAACGCCTAAGTAAGCGAAGTTCTTCATATACCATTATTGGAACATAGAAGCCAATTATTGTCTATTTATTATCTAATTTAGAATGATTATTCTGATTAAAGAAAGTTAGAAAAAAGGAGTCTTTATGGCGATGAATGATGATTTTAGAAAAATAGTTTTTAGGACCAATGGATGGACCGAAGGCCCTATTACCCGATTAGTTGGTCCTGGCGATCTCGGAGAGTTAATTAAACCGTTTGTGTTTTTAGATTATGTGAACGCCAAGAGAGGGCCTGGGTTTGATTTTCATCCTCATTCTGGAATCGCTACTTTGACCCATCCGCTGACTTTTGATGTGAAACATGAAACCTCTTCGGGTCAAGTGGATCAGGTGACTCGGGGTGGAGTCGAATGGGTAGTTACCGGAGGTGGATTGTGGCACAGAGGGCAGACTCTCGGCGATGAAGCGGTTCAGGGATTTCAGCTTTGGTTGGCTTTGCCCCCTCACTATGAGCATCGCGAAGCATCGGCTCAATTTATTACGCCTGAGCAGGTGCCTACCTCTGGGCCGGTGACCGTTTTGTTGGGGTCTTACGAAAATGCAAAAAGCTTGATTCAGGCGCCTATGGATGCGAATTGCTTTGTGGTGAGGTTGAAGGCTAACTCAAGTTGGACGTACCTTCCTCCTGCTTCACACCAGATTGCGTTCGCATTTGCGCAACAAGGACGGGTTGAAGTGAGCGGTAATGAACTTACTCAAGAGCTAGTTGTTTTTGAGGAAGGGAGTGGATCTATGAGTTTTCGAGCCTTAGAAGATTGCACTCTGCTTTTTGGGTGCGCTGCTAAGCATCCTTATCCTCTGGTGATTGGAGACTATTCGGTTCACACGAGTTCAGACGCGCTGACGTATGGCCAAAGGAAAATCGACTCGATTGGCATGGAGTTATTTCATCAGGGAAGAATATCGAATGCGCGGATGATTTAGGTCTTAGTTGTTTTGGGGAGAGCGTCATCTGAACGGGCGATGATTTTCATCGGCGCTTCCGATAGGCGCATCCCCTAGTGTCCCGGCGATGAGTGCAAGAAGACTAATCGTCGCTACGCAGATAAAAATTGCCTCGAATTTAAGTTGAGCTTGAGCGTGGAAAAAGGCAAGGCCCCCCAGTGCCAGAATCTGAAATACGAACCATCCGCTTTTTTGGAGGAGTTGTTGGAGGTTCACATTAGCCTTTTTTCTGGCTACCATCATTAAGTAGAAGAGGAGAAAGGCTGCGGAAAAGACCATCAGATTTCGGATTGCAGTCCATCCACAAGAGAAAACCATTAAATTTGAAAAGAAGATCGAAAGATAACAAGCGCCCCAGGCCCATTTGACTCGGAAGGGTCTCTTCAGGTGGGGCTCGGATTTTCGCAGAACCAACAGGCTGGCTGGGGCAACAGTGTAACAGAGTACGAATGCGGCAACGAGGAGTGCGATCATAGCCTGGAGGTTCGGGAGAAAGATGTAGGCGAGGCATTGTAGAATGAGGGTGACCCCGAGGTGGGTTTGAGAAATGCCGTAGCGGTTCAGTTTTTGTTGAGAAATCTCCCAGGAGGAGCCCTCCGAAAGGCTATAAAGGAGTCTCGGAGCGGCACTCGCATAAGTAAAGGCTGTGCCGAGGGGAGACAAGACGGCATCTAAATAAATGAGTGAAAGAATGCCCCCTAAGTCTAGAATTTCTGCTAGGCCGGCAAAGGGGCCGTGATCACCAGGAAAGGAAATATTCTGCCAGCCGTGAGCGAGACTCTCTGCTGGAACGGCCATGATAAAAACATATTGGAGAGCTAGATAAAGGCTTGCTGATAGAAGGAGAGAGCCGAAGATTGCAAAGGGAATCGCCTTTTGTGGGTTTTTAGTTTCCCCTGCAAAAAACGTGGCCTGATTAAATCCATTAAATGAAAAAATAATCCCACTCGTGGCGATCGCTTGAAAAATTTGGATCCATGGAATTGAGCTGAATCCGGATGGGTTCAGTCCAAGGCGGTTTGGGTCAAGCGCTCGCTCGTGACCAAGTGCATAGAGAAATACGACGCAGATCAGAAGGGGAGTCATGAGCTTGAAAAAAACTACGCCTTTCGTGATCATGCCGGTGACTTTTGCTCCGTAGAGATTCACGAGAGTGATCGTGGCGAGAAGTGCAAAGGCGATGGTTGCTTCTGTAGGCGAGCTGAAGTCGATAGTCGTGGGGGAGTGTCTCAGTAAAGTCGAAAGGTATTGAAGGACTGCTCGAACCTCAATTGCTGGTAAAATGATGAAAACCAGCAAGTTGAGAATCGAGATAAACAGAGACAGAAAGTCACCATGGGTTTGTCGAGCGATGCTACTGAGTCAGATCG
>CAINWE010000107.1 GCA_903854365.1 Oligoflexia bacterium | reverse complement strand
GGGTCGATTCATAAAAAGTGGATTGCAATTTTTGCGCTCTGGACTCTCTTTCTATCTGGCCTTCCGGCCAGCTTAATTGGCTCTCCCGGTATACTTCAAGCCAATCGGCTGAAGCGCCTCTTAACCGCGAAAGTCCAACAACTCGAGCAAGCGGAACAAGAGGCTAAAAAACTCAAGACGGAGGCTGCCCTCCTCGAAAGTAATCCGTACTTTCAGTTACGCGAAATTCGTAAGACGCTCGGTTATGCAGCCCCAGATGAGATCGTTTTTGACCTCAGCCAACTCTAAGCAACGGAGGGCATTGGAACCAACTATTTTAAAAATTTTTAGCCTAAATTTTGACAGCTCGCTCAAACCGGTTCAAAATTTTAATCAGATCTGAGCTAATCCGAGGAGGTCTGTACTGCATGGCGGTTGGCAAGGTAAAATGGTTCAACGAGTCAAAAGGGTTCGGCTTTATTGAAAAACGAGAGGGGGGCGAAATTTTTGTCCATTGGACGGGAATCAAAGATCATGGTTATAAGACCTTAAGCCCTGGCCAAGAAGTCCAATTCGACGTTTATGAAGGAAGACAAGGACCAGAAGCCCAAAACGTAATCAATTACGAATACTTTTAATCGAATTAAAAACCAGGGGCGAGTTCAGATGCTCGCCCCTCTCGATTTAAGCTTCTCTCAGATCAGCCAAGCCTGAGCTTATTGAACCTGGTAGGCCACTTCACGATTCCAAGATTCATCCACTGCGGACACCCCTACCACTTGGCCGAGGACGCGATGACTTCGAAAGAAAAGCGAGTTGAAAGGCACCCCTTCGTTTGACTCACACGTCCACTGATCCGCCCTATTACGCTCCAACTTCAACTCAAACGATTCAAACTTCTGAAACAAGGGAACCCCATTCACAAGATAGGTCAATCTCAAGATCCCCCCGGAAAACGCGTCAAACGAATCTGACTGCAAGGTCACCGTATGAAGTTCCTCACCGTTGATACCGTGGTCGGTTTTGAGGACAGCCCCTTCTCGGAGCTTCCCAATGCTAAACTCAGTTGCATGCCCACCACTCGTGACTAGACGAAAAAATTTCACTTCCTTTTGAGGCCCGACTGCCACCATGACATCTGCCCAACCGTCTGTGGCGTCGGTGGTAATATGAACGATCCGTCGATCCTCTGCATTCAACTCATATTCATAGACTTTCAGATCCCGAGGAACCCAAAAATCAAAATTTACTGGATAGGCAGATTCAATCCCCGAAAAAAACAGCAAAAATACGAACAGGCTCTTCGTCCGCGATGAAAGTCTCAGCATTTTTATCCCCCTTGATCAAACACCCTCTCTTATTTTTCCCATCAGGAGGGGACGAAGTCAACCTTGGCCTAGGGTGGTAGAAACGAAAAAAAGAGGGAAGCGGCAAAACCCGCTTCCCTCTTCAATTGACCTTCTTTAGGTAATGCGCTCGTGACGTTTCACACTGCGCAAATTCTGAGAGAGGACTTTCTTTCGGAGCCGAATCGACTTAGGAGTCACTTCGATCCACTCATCCTCGTCAATCCATTCAATGCATTGCTCCAAGGACATCTTTCTCACTCCGGAGAGAGTCACCAAAAATTCGGCACTGGCGGCCCGAATATTCGTGAGTTTCTTTTCCTTACAAGGATTGACGTTCAAATCATTTTCCTTGCTATGCTCACCAATAATCATGCCCTCATATACGGGCACACCGGGTCCGAAGAACAAGATCCCGCGATCTTCCAAACCCAAAAGCCCGTACTCCACGGTATCCCCAGTCCGATCCGAAATCAAAGAACCACTGGTCCGATGCGACAAGTCGCCTTTATGAGGTCCATATCCTAACAAGAGAGTACTAAATAACCCTTCCCCTCGAGTCACGGTGAGATAACGCGATCTCATCCCCAAAAGTCCACGAGTCGGGATATCAAACTCTAAGCGTACGCGCCCACTTCCGTTCCCGGAGTCACCGTCATACTTAGTTAAGAGACCTTTTCGACTCTGAAACATGTTAGTCACATCACCGACGGCAAACTGTGGAAGATCGAGTACCGCTCGCTCCATGGGCTCCAGACGCTCCCCGTCGTCTCCAGTCTTATAGAGAACCGTGGGCTTACCCACCATGAACTCAAATCCCTCGCGACGCATCTGCTCGATCAAAATAGCAAACTGAAGCTCACCTCTCCCTAAAACTCGGAACTGATCGTTAGCTTGGGTCTCTTCCATTCTCAAAGCCACGTTTTGCCGAACTTCTTTCAGAATTCGATCCCGAAGTTTTCTGGACTGAATCGCTTCACCTTCCTTACCCGACAAAGGAGAGGTATTCACCGAAAAGATCATCCCCAGAGTCGGCTTTTCCACCTCAATCCGTGGGAGCGGTGCCTGCGTTTCAAAAGCAACGAGGGTATCCCCAATTTCAACGTTTTCATTGCCCGCGATGACCCCAATGTCACCGGCCAACAACTCATTCACTTCGACCTGCTTCAACCCATCATAGGTATAAAGCTGAGTCACATTGAAAGACTCATTCTTAGGCTGCCCAGCTTCGGTGACGCCTCTTCGTATGATCCGCTGATTCTTTTTGACTGAACCCGAGAGAATTCTCCCGATCCCCAAACGACCCACGTAATCATTGTAAGACAGGTTCGAGATCAAAAGTTGCAGGCCGTTGTCTTCACCAATCTTAGGGGCAGGAATTTCCTTCAAAATTTCCTCGAACAGAGGCTGCAAAGTTCCCTTTTTCGAACCATCTAAAAGCCCAGGAAGTTCATTCGAATCCAAGGTGCACCAGCCCTGCCGGGCGCAAGCATAGACAATCGAAAAATCCGCCTGATCTTCAGAAGCTCCTAAATCGACGAACAAATCAAAAGCATGATTCACCACTTCTTCCGTTCGAGCATCAGGTCGATCCACTTTGTTAATCACTAAAATCACTTTCAGTCCTTGAGAAAGCGCCTTTTGAAGAACAAACCGAGTTTGAGGCAACGGTCCCTCTGCGGCGTCCACCAGCAGAAGCGCTCCGTCGACCATTCCCATAATCCGCTCGACCTCTCCACCAAAGTCAGCGTGGCCGGGAGTGTCTACGATGTTAATTTTGGTATCCCCAACACGCACAGAAGTATTCTTAGCGAGAATCGTGATTCCACGCTCACGCTCAAGATCCATCGAGTCCATGACTCGATCAGACAAAACTTGGTGCTGCTGAAACGTACCGGCCTGACGTAAAAGAAAATCGACTAAAGTCGTTTTGCCATGGTCGACGTGCGCGATAATACAGACATTTCTCAAACTACTTGGAGTCAAATTCATTTTCTTCTCAATTTCCCGAGCTGATCAAGCTCCCTTAATTGCAGCCACAATGGCTTCGCAAGTGCTCTTCGCATCACCAAAAACTAAAGAGCAGTTCGGGTAATAAAAGAGGGCGTTATCTACACCGGCATAACCGGCTTTCATCGAGCGTTTGCTAACGAAAATTTGTTTTGCCTTGTAAGCATCTAAAATCGGCATTCCATACAATGGACTCGTCTTGTCACTCTTAGCGGCAGGATTCACCACGTCGTTTGCTCCGATCACGAGGCAAACATCCGCAGCAGAAAAATCACTGTTCACTTCTTCCATTTCAAAGACGCAATCATATGGAATATCTGACTCAGCCAAAAGAACGTTCATATGCCCTGGCATTCGGCCTGCTACAGGATGAATCGCAAACTTAACTTCGACGCCCTTCTCCTGAAGCACGTCAACCAGCTCTTTCACCGCGTGCTGAGCCTGAGCGACTGCCATCCCATAACCTGGCACAATAATAATCTTCGAGGAATTCTCTAATAAGAAACCAACATCCTCCACCGAAGCTGACTTGACCCCTTTGTTCGCTGCTTGGGACCCAGCAGAGGCTTGCGCATCAGTCGTCCCCATGCCGCCAAAAATCACACTCACGATCGAACGATTCATGGCCTTGCACATAATATAAGAGAGAATCGCGCCGCTGCTCCCCACGAGGGCTCCAGTCGTGATCAAAAGTTGATTGCCTAATATAAATCCTGTCGCCGAGGCAGCCCACCCTGAATAGGAATTCAGCATCGACACCACGACAGGCATATCCGCCCCACCAATCGGCAAGACCAAAAGCAGCCCAAGAACCATAGCAATCCCAGTCATTCCTAAAAATGACATCAGATCACTCGTTACCGTAAAATGAACCCCCAAGCCCAGCATACTGAGAGCCAGAACCAGATTAACAAAATGCTGGCCCTTAAAAATCAATGGGTTCGATTTCAAAATTTCTTGTAACTTACCGAACGCCACCAGCGAGCCAGTAAAGGTAATCGCACCAATTGCGCTCCCCACCCCTAACTCAATCATCGAGGTCATATCTAACTTCTGAGCTTCTCGATGCGCGAGGAAAGTCCCCGCAGCAACCAATACTGCCGACAACCCGACAAAGCTGTGCAACGCAGCGACTAATTGAGGCATTGCGGTCATGCTAATCCTCAAGGCCAGCGCTGTGCCGACGACGGCTCCTGCGCCAAGTCCGGCAAAAACCCACGTGTAACTTTTGACTTCGGGACTCATCAAAGTCACACCGACCGCCAAAGCCATACCCAACATCGCAGAACCATTCCCTCGCAGGGCGGTCCGCGGAGAGCTCAATCCTTTTAAGCCATAAATAAATAAAATAGTGGCTATTAAGTAAGCGACTGCAAAAAAGTCAGGACTCAGTTCAAACATTTCGACCTCTACTTTTTCTTTTTAAACATGGCTAGCATTCGATTAGTCACCACAAAGCCGCCAAAAATATTGATTGAGGCCAAAAAGACGGCCAAAAACCCAATCGCGTGGACCCATGAAAAACCCGAGGAATCTGTTTCCACGCCCACCCCTGCCACCAAAATTGCTCCGACCACGACAATCGCACTAATGGCATTGGTCACGGCCATGAGAGGCGTATGAAGAGCGGGAGTCACCCCCCAAATGACGTGATAACCCACAAAGCAAGAGAGCACAAAAACGTAGACCGCAATCATCGTAGGCGACATAGGATTCCTTTTTAACCGTTCATTTTTTGAGGCGAACCTGCCCCTGATAAGT
>CAINWE010000106.1 GCA_903854365.1 Oligoflexia bacterium | reverse complement strand
GCGGGTAATCAATCATAAGTCATTCTCTCTTAATGTTTTTTGTTTGCCGGCTTTTGGCACGGCTTTTGGCGTGGGTTTTTCGACTAAAATTTTTACGTTCCTCGGATTCAGTTAAAAAATCGTTGCCCACCCCATCCAGCGATTGTATGGTTATAGTCATCTATGCAAAAGTCTAAGAAGAGTGTCCAGGTCTTCGAGAATCCTATTTTGGAAAAAATGACCCATGCCCATCCGCTGACTCCGCTTTTTGTCTGGGTTCCAGTTATCTTGGGTCTACTGTGGCATTCGATGGATACGTTACGTATGAGTCCCGCGATTCTAGCTCCCATTTCCGTGAGTGCATTGATCACGTGGAGTTTTATGGAGTACGTCCTACATCGCTTTGTGTTTCATTACGAGGGAGAAAGTGCTTGGTCCCGAAAGATTCACTTTCTCATTCACGGCATTCATCATGTGGATCCGAGTGACCCGACTCGACTAGTCATGCCACCTTTGGGAGGAATTGTTGTCGCCGCAATCCTCTTTCCTTTTTTTAGAATGTTTTTAGGCCCAATCTGGGTCGAACCTTTTTTTGCATTTTTTCTGGTGGGTTATCTCATTTACGATTACACCCATTTCGCAGTTCATCATTTTAAACCGATGACGAGATTTGGCAAAATGTTGAAAAATCACCATATGCAGCACCACTTTGTAGACCCAAATTCTCGATGGGGAGTCAGTAGTCCCGTTTGGGACTTTGCCTTTGGAACTCTCGAGAGCGACGTCAAGGACAAGGAGTCGACAGTCTAGTCTGACCTTGAGAAAGGACTCCTTAACAAAGGATTTATGACGAATCGAAGGATCTTCACGGTCTTAGTTTCTCTAGCCTTTTTTTATATCGCTTCGCCGCTTCTCTTTCCCATCGTGATGGGAGCTGTGGTTGCGGTACTATTTTACCCCCTTCTCGTACGGTTGGAGAAAAGAAAAGTTTCTACCTCTGTCGCCTCTGCTTTGCTCACGTTCGGAATTACCGTAATTTTTATTTTGCCGACTTCTTTTTTGGTTTTTTTCACGGTGAAGGCGGCTCTTCAACAGATACAGGCACTGAAAGCTTCACAGAGTCTTGCGGAGAGCGTTCCCATTTTTGATACGCTTTTGGAGTCTCCGAGGGTTCACGCTTTTATGAAATGGGTGACCGATTACCTTCCACTCACAGTGGAGGAGGTGGGTTCGACGTTTCGGGATTGGGCCGGGGGAATTCGAAGCAAAATTACTGAATTCCTCGGGGGAGTGATTGCTTATTTGCCCGGTATGACGCTGGCTTTAATTGTCATGGTGGTCAGTATTTATTTTTGGTTGGTGGATGGTCGGCGGCTGCTGTATTTTGTGAGGCGCCATTCTATTTTTACTCCGCAGCAAACGGAGCGTCTGATTCATGCTTTAGGAAGTATTTGTCGTTCAGTGATTTTGGCTGCGCTTTTAGCCGGTTTTGCTCAGGCTTTGGTTGAGTTAGCCGTGTGTGTGGTGACTGGGACGCCGAACGCAGTGCTCATTGGGCTTTGCGTTTTTATTGCTTCCTTCCTTCCTCTCGTTGGCGCTTCTCCTTTGACTTTGGGCATAGGCATCGAGCAGCTTCTTGAGCCTGGGAGACAGACGCAGGGAATTGTTTTGATCGTCGCGGCGATCATCATTATGGGGATTGATAATATGGTTCGTCCCCTCTTTTTGCGAGGGTCTGCCAATCTTCATCCCTTGCTTGCCTTTGTTGCTGCTCTAGGTGGCTTGCAGATGTTGGGCTTTCTTGGGGTCTTTCTAGGTCCGATTTTAGCCGCGCTTTTTGTGGCAACGGTTCAAGTTGTGACGGAAGTCGACTAGCGGCTCACAGAGTTGCTTCGGTCATTGCAGATTTGTTCGAGGTCACTGCCAAACCACTCATCTTGAGTCGTGTGTTTATGCTTTAAGATTTGGTTCCTAAAGAAGACACAGAGTTCTGCCTGGGTAGGTTTGTCCTTGCCGGGCGCTGATAGCCAATGCTTGAGTCGATTTTGTTGCCGCTTGCTATAGTGGATTCTTCCTGAGACAAATTTGGCTTGCGTCAGGAGCTGGACAAACCGTCTATCTTTCTGAAGGGCGTAGAAATATTCCTCGAGAGATCCTTCGTTGAGTTGGCTATCGACGAGCTTGCTCTGGGCAATGACACCATTACCAAATTGATAGAGCAGGACTTTGTAATCGGCTTTAAGCAAGCCTTTCGGGTCGCTTGAGTCCTCATTGAGCCACGCTTTAATTTGTAGGGCCTCGTCACGCGTGAGCATAAAAATGCTATGCGGGATGTCCAAGAAGCGATGATCTTGCATGCCTCCCTTGGGTTGGATGAGGATCATCAGTTCGTTCATTGGACCTTGGTGCATATCAAACGGAGTGAATTCAGACTCAGGGTCGTGGTCTTCCGCTGTGAATACAGGAAATAAGTTCAGTGATCCGACTAAGTTGCCGTCGAAGGCGCTGATCGGGAGAGCAGGATTTCTCAGTCTGCTGACCGACAAAAGGTCATTGATTCGAGTCAGTGGGCGGAGGGAGTGGATGCTTTGTGAAGAAAGTGGCTTTTCGAGGGTTTGCCGGCTCGTGAGACTCTGAAAATAGTCACCCTCGAAAAATCGTTGACGATCCCAAGGAATCACCCGCTTATGAAAGTCTGGCTGAGCATCATAGTGCGATACTTGAATATCATTTTCGATTTCAATTTCTTGCTCCTGTTCCGTTTCATTTTCGATTTCAACTTCAGTATCGTGGCTAACGCCCTGAGCGTCGGCGATGACGGGAGCAATCACGGTTTTGCGCAGTCGATTTTGCATGAGCTCAATCAGTGTCTGGAGCGAACTTTCGAGTTGTTTGGAGTGGGTGAAGTTACTGCGGCGAGGTTCGAGTAGGTTTTTTGCGTCGAGCTTCAGAAATTGAGTCGGTTTGGCTACGTCAAAAGCAATCACATAGCGGTCAAAAATCTCTGTCTGTCTGGGACTTTCAAAGAAGCTTCGAATGACATTGTATGTGCTTTGTAAATTCCCCGGGAAAGACTTCGGATCCTTCAATCGATTCACGAGTGAGCTGAAGATCGTGTCGATCATTAACCCCCGAGTAGATGCTTTTGCCGACCGGAAATTCAAATCGCCTAAAGTGAGCGCCTCGTTTAGCTTGAAATAAAGCAGGAGGCGGTCAAACGGGAACTCCCGCAGGCTTGCGTCGAGAGGCGCTCCGGGGCGGATGCCTTCAAATTGAAAGTGAGTCGTCAGAGTATGCCAGATGAGTTCCAAATCTTCGTACGGAACGGCGAGGCGCACACTTTGCCCGACTTCGAGCTGTCTGAGCCTCCAGGCGGCTTGAATAATGTCACGCGTCTTCGAGTATCGATTCACTGTGAGCAGAGCTCGGGTTTGAGGATGGACTTTGAGATCGGATCCAGTGGTGTGTTCCATATCCCAGAAGGCAGAAGCTCGATTTCGATCTACATTATGGGGCACGTAAGGAACGACAGAGCCATCGGTTGAGTTGAGGACCGCAATTTGATTGGTATCGTCATAAAAGATAAATTGCTCGATCCCTGCCCGCCGGTAGGCGGGGAGCTGAGCCATTTGCCTGACGACAGCCTCATTTCTAAATCCTCGGAAAACTCCACCGAGATCGATGATGGACGACGCTCCTTCGTCTCCTACAAGTTGATTGATTAAAGTGTCCAATTGTCGATCTGATTGAGGAGGGAGGACTTTTGCCTGACGAGCTTCCCGATTACTCCAAAGCAAAGTCAGGGTTTTTGCTAGCGTGTCCGAGAAGTACGTAGCTTCAAAGAAATTTGGAAATGAGTCCTTATTCCAAAGTGTTCCGCTCACGCCTTGAATCGATTTAAAAAGAATTGGGTAAATGTGCGCATTGGTCTGAAGCTGGTTCGGGTAGACACTGATGTTAGGAAGTGCATAATTTCTGATGAGCTGAAAAATTAATTGAGGATTAGACTGAATCACCTCAGCTCTCGCTTGAATCTGTGAGTCATTGAGTTTGAGAAGCTCAGAGAATGAGAGGTCTCCAAAATAACTTCTCATTCTCAGCTTAATCTGATCGTTGCGCACGTTGGAAAGAATCTTTTGAAGTGCAGCGTGTTCCTTTTTAAGTAGAGCAAAAAAGTTGCCGTTCTCTAGATTAGACTGAATGGTGTAGTTGAGCGATTCGAGATCACTTCCGTGTCGCGAGCCCAATGCAGGAGTTCCAGAGTGATAGGGAATCGAAATGAATCTCGGACATAATGACTGCAGAGAATCAGAAACTGTTGGGCAAAGACCAAAATGCACTCGAAAGAGTTTTGACAGCGTCAGAGGCAAGATCTGTTGAATCTCACTGTAAAGAATCGTTAATAAGTTTTTGACCTGAGAATTTTTGATCTTGTCCAAGTACTTCTGCATGGATGCCGGATTCGTCGAGCTTAAATAAGTCTTGATATCCCTTTTGTTGAGGGCTTCGAAAGCGTCTAAAGTGTCTTGTTGAGAAATAAAATAGGTTTCCATTTCCTCTCGAGAGAGTTGCGAGACTTCATCAATGATCTGGTTTTTGAGCGTTGAATCATAGTACTCTCGACTAAACGGCTTCGCGCCTTTCTGATCGACGAAGGAGAACGGAAATTTCACCAGCGACTGCATTTTAGGATGCGTGAGAAGAAATGAATAAAGTCCCGTGACCGCATTTGAAATTTCACCTTCTATTTGCTGAGGTGAACCAAGCGAGAATCGGTGAGACTGCATAATGTCCATGATGAGGTCGACCTCATCGATGGTGAGGTAGGCGTAGGCCCTGAGCAGTGCAAAAATTTCTTGGAGTCGCGTAATTTCTGCGCGGTGAGCCTCGGCATTTCGGGTTTTAAAATTCTGAAGCTTTTCCATAAAGATGAGAAAAAGGCTCTGAATGGTACTATTCGATGTCACCACGACTTTTCGTTCGAGGAGATCATTTTTGAGACGCTTGAGAATTCGATCGAGTTTATCTGCGTTATACTTATGTTTTCGCTCGACCGTCAGGAGATCGACCGATTGTCCAAAGGCCCTTCCGAGTTGTGAGTCAAATTGTCTCACCATCGAGGGAAGCAATGCCTCTGGAAAAATGATGACACTCAGTTGGTCTGCCCGGGCGTTCAGGTGGGCGAGAAGTGGTAAGAGGAGTGAGGTTTTTCCGGAGCCTGGAATCAACTCGAGGAGTCGCCCGTTTGCAGCCGGGTCCTGGGTTTGTCGGGCGGTGATATCGAGAATTCTTAAGGCGTCTACCTGATAGTCTCGGATCATGACCCGGGAGAAGTATTCAAACACTAAGTATTCAGGATGCTCTGAGGCAATGTAGCTTCGAGTTTGAGTCATTTCAGAATAAAAATTCCTTAATTCTTCACTGCGAGCAAGGCTCATCTCTTGAGGATGACGTGAGAAGCTCCTGTGAACGGATTCAATACTCCGAATTGCGTCGTCGACCTTGAAGACATGAGTCGAGACGATCAGATAGGATGTGATTTCGTTCATGAGTTCTTTGACTTGATCGGTACTCAGGGTCGGATTGAGATCGAAAAGTCCTTTAAAAGATCGGGTTCCATAATAGCGGATCGCATCGTCGAGCAGGGGATTAGCCCGAACGTGACTTGAGTTTAAAAGGTTTTCCCGGATGACCTCATTCTGAGGTGTGGTCAATTTTGTCAGGATTTTTGCCTCCAACAGCCGCATTTGTTCTCGGGCGGGAGCCCTCTTGCTCTGGAGATAGTTTTTGAGATCTTGAAGTTTTGAGTAGCCGACTGCGGTGAATCGGTAGTTTTGCTTTTTTCTCAGCTGCTCAGATAGGAATTTTGGGAAATCGCCTAGCTGACCGGGGTCGTCGCGAGTGAGTTGCTCAAATTGGGCGTTGAGGAAGTCTTCTGAGTGAGTTCTTGGAGTTTTGAAGAGGGTGATCAGCTCTTGCACTCTGATTTGAAGTTCGCTCTTTTCGATGCCGCTCAGCTCGCTGATGTTGACGATGTCCTTGAGTTCGCTAGTTTTTATCAAGGGGTTCTGGCTGAGATCAAACTCATCGAAGCCTGATGGGAGATGATAGTCAAATTGAAACTCGGTCTTGAAATTGGGATTCGCTCGGAGGTCCCAGAAGAAAGCGGGGCTCGCAGGTTGATGTGCCACTCGAGGTGCCTTGGTCAACGCGGGTGCATTCCACTCGAGCTGATTCGGAGACAGTAGTCCTTGGAAAGCCTCATCCCAAGTCCGAGCCTTGACCCTTGGATCATAATTTAAGGCTATTTTTCGCATTTCGTCAGGGCTTGGAAAGTTCCTTTTTGCTGACAGGGGCGTCAGCGCGACTCCATAAATAAAGGAAGCTCCATGATGCACTTTTTGACCTGAGGAATGGCTGCGAATGAGTATTCTTAAGAAGCCAAGAAACTCGTTTCTGAGGTCCTGAGTTGAATGGCGCTCGAGAGCAGCTTGTGAAACCCCTAGCGCTTGGGCGAGAGTTTCTATGAGAGGTGCTCGAACGTCCTCGTTTTGGAGCTGGAGGGCAAGGTTGTAAAAGTTTTTCCAATTCGCTTGATTGAGCGCTGCTTCCGCAAAGAGGTGGTCCCGATGGGGGGGCAAATCTTCGAAATTGCGAAAAGTGGAGCTAGATCGAAAATAATAGGAGTTGCAACCCAGGAAATAGGAAGGCGAAATAGTCTGAGGGGTGATCGGCGGCCCAAGGGCGATGGTTTCGTCAAGGGGTCCCTTGAGTTCACGATAGCGCGCCCATTGTGTGGGGGAGAGGCTACCTTGGGTGCTGCTCATGGCTTCCAGGTAAAAGAGCTCTAAATCTTCAGGGAACCAACGGGGACTGATTTTATGTTTTACTTTGAGGTAGAAATTATAGTTTTCCGGATTGGGCAGAGCAATAGGCAGATGATGGGTGAGATTATTTTTTAAGGTGATCACTGCTGCCCCGAGTTGCAGGGCTTTGGCTCTAGGGTCGTGGTCTTGATTTCGGCCGGCTTGGATCCACTCTAAGATTTCTTGCTCGCCCGGAGAAAACGCACCCAGCTCGGAATGCGTCCCATAGAGGAGAGTTCGGGCAAATTCGTAAGTGAGAGCTTCGTGCTCATGTCCCCAAAGATGAAGATAGGCTAAGAAGTACCGGTCTTCGGTGTGCGAGGGAATGAGAGAGTGATTAAAACGGTCGACTGAGAGAACGAAGTAACGCTGACTTTTTCTTGCGTATTGGCCAGGCAAATTTGTGATGGGCTCGAAGCGCCGGGCATCATCGGATTCAAGGCTGTTTTTCAGTGGTTTGAATTGAAATCGCGGGAATACTACCCGAGTTTCGGTCCGCTTTTTTAAGACCAGATACCCTCGAAAGTGGTCCAACGAGTTCTCCAGGGAGATCTCTGAGCTTGGAATGATCTGCTGCGGTGCGAGCTGGAATCCGTCCATTTCATGACAGACGAGAGTTTCTTTGCCGTCGGCTTCGATTTCAGGTCGGAAGGTGAGTCCAAAGCGGGGGAGTTCAATATGATCGAGTTGATGGGTCTGAGAGTTGACCCAGACCCAGACGAACCTTAAGTCCTCGATTCGCCTAAAAACACCAAAAGGCGACTCAGGATCGGTAATGGGATAAAGTCGAAGCTGAGAGAGATCTCGAGTTCCCATCTTTCGAATGAGCATGTTTTGCCTTGGGGCATTGTCGTTCCAGGGGTTCGCAGCCTGCCGCATCTGTGTGACTGAGTAAAGCGTGTCGTTGCTTTGATCGATGGTTAAAATCTCGATTTGATCCCCAGTCGGTGCCTGCCAAGAGGCATAGGGAGCTGTCTGAACGCGATTAGCGACTTGATTAGCGGGGCTATCGTCCGCGACAGAAATCCAATGGGTATATCCCGGCATGTATGCCCAATTGTCAAACTCGGGAGTTCGCGAACCCTGTGGGGTGACTGAGATCGCTTGCTGGATCAGCTGTTCGTCGGGAACCAGTTGATACCATTGAGTCGCCCATTTTTTTTGCAGGATCGGATTCATATCCGAGTAAAAAAATCGAATCCGGTGTCCGTCCCGATCAAGCAATTCGTAGCCGGAGCCTCCGAGCTTCAGAGGGAGTACGGACTCGTCGAAATGAACGTATTTTTTAAAAAGCGGATGTTCCTTGACGTGATGAGGTAGAACAGTACTCTCACGACCGCCAAAGTAGAGGGTGGGACCTGTCAAGATTAGGCTAACTTCGGACTGTTCGCCTACCGCTGCGGCGGTTGGGTTGCCTCGCCAAAGAAGGGGGGCGCTTGCTTGCCAATTGCGTTTGGCTTCATGCGGAGCAAAATAATGAAGGACTTGATTGAGGATGCGGTGGGTGTGTACGGGTTGGGCAGCCATTTCACGATTCAGCCTTGCCTGAATGTCGTGGATTTTAAGAGCGTGGAAGCCGTCAATCGCATTTTCTTCGTCGGGTTCGTAGGATTCGCTGTTTTCTAGAGGAAAGCGGTTTCGATAGGATTGCGCAATGAGGTACCAAGCCAGGTCTGAGTCCGTGATTGCCCTAGCGTTGTGCGACCTTGGAGCGGCGCCAAAATCTGAAGTGAGGTAGGTTCTCAGCAAATCCCTAAAAATAAGATTTTTGAGTTCTGAGCGCTCTTGCTCCGAGCGGGGGAGCATCGAGAGAAGTTTCTTATACTCTTCGCGCGAAGAGTGAAAGATCTTTGCAGCTTCAGGCTTTTCTGCCTGGGCTACCTCAATAAAATGTTGGTTCATCCTAAGAAAAAACAGAGCTGATACGAGATCCCGGTCTTTTGTACTGGCCTGATATTGAGAATAACAGAATTCGCTCAGGATCCCCGGGAGTCTCTGGGTGCTTTGAAGCTCAAGGTTGAGAAAACCGGGCTGAAAAAGGAGGTTCTTAAACGCGATTTGCCAACTTTTCTGTCGGAGATAAGTCGGGTTTTCATTGAAAAAAGTGAGAGTCGACAGGAGCGAATCTGAATGCAGATTCAAAACCTCCCGATAAAGCTGGAGCGTTAAATTGGATTGCTGATTGCCCTTCGAGGCCGAGATTTCTCCCGAAGTCCGTTTTTTGAGAAAAGGAAGGTCGACCGGTCGTCGTCTCCATGAAAAATCGCTCGGGGCATAAAGTAATGGGGCCAGTGCGCCCAGGTGTGCTTTTTCCTCACTGAGCGCGAGGAAAGAATTAGCTGCATAGGGAGCGGACTCGAGATTGCTCCGATCCCAGGTGTAACCAAAAATTTTAAGAGTTTGTGTTACTTTATTGTCCCTGAAGAGTGGCTGCTCGATCCGGCCGGTCTCATATTCCCGGTAGCTGTATTTGAGATCAAAAATCTGGGGAATGGATCCTTCGGGACTGGCATCGTGGTGGGTTACCTCGTACTGAAAGGGGCGAAAGAGGAAGGAGTGAGTGATAAAAGCCAGGAGTCGCGCCTCAAAAAAAGCATTCGGCAGGTGATTCTTGAGACTGGTGTTGCCTTGATCGAGAAGGAGCAGGCTTTGCTTAAGGAGGTTAACGTCAGTGTAGCCCCCGGGTAAGGAATCCCGAGGGAGTTCGCCGTTTTCTAGTTTTGCTCGTACCCAGCGATAATCCGGCCATGAAAAGTGATCGTCCGGGTCTGAGGCAGACATGCTCCAATGGGTAGCAATGCTCTGTTGGCACTGCTGGACTTGACCGGGTAAACATAAGTAGCGTTCATTTTGATAAAAAAATGGGTATTTCTCGAAGGCAAAAAAATTGGTTTCCATCTTTTTGGTGGCCCAGTAGTCCTTTAATTCCTGATACGTACTCAGCCAGTCTTGATTTTTGATCGTCATGAGCGCTGAGCGTTCTTTTGGGCCACCCGTCAGAATCTGAACAAATCCGGTTTGGTAAAGATGCGGAAAGTCGTGAAAAAGCTTCCCGGAGGGACGAGTTTTGTAGATTTGTAAAATCACGTCGCCGAGGGTGAGGAGACGAATTTGAACTAAAATTTCTTGAGGAGATATCCCTCTTTGGGTCGGGCGACCTGATGTCATCCAAGCGTGAGTCGTCAGGAAATAATACCGACTGAGCCGGGTGATGGATGTGAGTGCTTGTTGGAGTTCTAAATCGCTTAATTGACTCCAGAAGGTCTCCGTCAGAGGCAGTTTTTTGGCAATTTGTGAGACCCCTTGAAGGATCTTGGAATATTCATAGTTCGCGGAATTTGAATCGAGGCGCCAGCTAAAGTGAAAGGTCGAAATGAACTGATCCACGTCTGGGATCATTCTCTGGGGGGTGGGTTGCCATTTCTCTACGTCGATGGTTTGTTGTCCACTCCAAAGCTTGATTGGTCGCAGGCCGAGTGGCGCTTTGAGGCCTGCGTGGTTGAAGTGGGCGAATAGCTGACGGAGGGGCTGGTAGCGATCAGCGATGCTTTGATGTCTTTTCAGCTGGGTTTGATCTGCTGCGAGGAGCCAGGGCTGATAGGAGTTTTGGTTTCGCTCGTGGAGGAGTCGAGCCATCCCTCGGTCTAGATAACTACTGGGAGCTTCGAAGACTTTGGCCATTTCTTCCGTCAAGAAGGTGAGGCTTTTTTTGGCAAGTTTGAGTGCTGGTGCAAATTCAGTGATTCTTGCTTGATTTCTTTGGAAGTAGGAGTCGAGGGTTTTTTCTCGGATGGTAAACTCAAGAAATGAGCTGGTACTGGGGTCTCCGAGAATGGAGTGGTGATAGAACGGGATCGAATAATAGGCGCAATTTCCCGTGAGTTGCGGGGTGAGAAAATCACTGAATTTGGAGGAACGAGGGGAGGGAGTCCCGCCTAACTCCTGCAGGATCGCTTCGTAAACGGTGCTGATCTGGGTTTCGCGATTAGGCAGGGCGAGCGTTAGATCGCGGAGGGCCTTCAGAAAGTGAAAGCTCAGAATTTGTGATTTTTTCAGCTGATTTTTTTCGACGAAGGGGAATACGGTACTTTCAGCGCCGTTGCGCGCTGAAGCGTGATATTCGAGTCCTGATCCGGCATTGAAAATGCGAAAAGCGTAGAGCGGTTGCCCAGGATTGGATTCCAATTCGATTTGGTAGACTACGGCGTGATCGGAAGAGCCACCTTGGAAATAAAGCGAATCACCGACCTTCCTTAGGGACGAGTCGATCCGATGCTGGAGATTGTTCCTGAATTTTTCTAAAGACTCTCTCAAACCCGACATGATCAGAATGGCGCCTTCTCCTTGAGTGATGATTTGATTGAGTTGTGCTTCGGGAATGTCCTGAATGGGAGGCGATAAACGATCTTCCTGCGGTTGGTAGAGATCGTCGAACTCATGGCAAGGCTGAGCCTGCTTGCGATCAGAGATATAGGCACCTACTTTGAGTTGGTCGCGAATGATCTCGTAGACTCTCTGTCGCGCCTCGAGCAAATCGCCCCTGAGAAAAACCGCTGATTTTGTGCCTTCGAGTCCAGAGTCCTTTGCAAAGGAGTCTCCGAGAACGTGAGCGAGAAGGCGGTCGTCTTCATTGAATTCAGTCACGGCAGGCTGACCGTTTGGCCGGGGTGCCTCTTGGGTTTTCTCGATTTTTCCTAAGATCGCCCAAGAGCGGCAGTAGGAAATCTGTTCTTGCAGCTCCTGGTAGTCCAAAGCCAGCTTTTTTAGGCCATTCATTCGGGAGGAAAGAGAGGCCGTCCAGCTTTGGTTCAGCGTATAGAACTTTTCTAGGTCGAGGGTGACTTTTTGACGAAGTTCTCGGATCTCGCCTTGATGAACTGGATTCCAGCAAGCCGCTCTAGGGCTTTTGAGAATCGCATCGATGATTTTTTGAGTCTTTTGGTTGCCCTGATCATAGTGCAGTGAGCAT
>CAINWE010000105.1 GCA_903854365.1 Oligoflexia bacterium | reverse complement strand
TACCTTCAGTATCAAGTTCCTCAACTCCTAATCCTAGACGGATCGAAAGAGGCTCACGCTTTGAATAAATGGCGACTCCGCTGTACCCTGGCTTTTCTGCAGAATTCCAATAAGAGCTGAAATTACAGGGATGCAATAAATCTTCAGTCAACTGAGCTTGATTCGCCTTCGATTCCTGAATACAAACCAAATCCGCTCCCACTCCCTCAAACCACGGCAAAAAATCCTTGCGTGCAGCAGCCCGAATTCCATTCACATTCCAACTTGCCAATTTCATATTCATTCCCTCAATCTACTCGGTGAAGCTCAAAACCTTGGTGCAAGCACTCAACCGCGCGCTTCATGGACTTGGAAGCAATGAGGCAAGAGATTTTAATCTCCGATGTAGTGATCAACTGAATATTAATTCCGGCCTCAGCGAGAATCTGGAACATCTTCGAAGCAACTCCGGGATGATGCTGCATTCCCACCCCTACGACACTGACTTTTGCGAGTTCTGCTTGCTCAGCAATACGCATGGCGGAAAAAGATTGAGCCCTCAGCTCTTCAAGGACCTCACGTGCTTTCAAGTGATCCGAGCGTCCTATGGTAAAACTAATCGTCAAAAGGCCATTCGAAGGGACATCTTGCACAATCACGTCCACCACAATAGACGCTCTAGAAAGCGCTCCGAAAATCCGGGCAGCCACCCCTGCTCCATCTGGAATATTTTGTAAACTCATTTTCACCTGGGCATCATCAGCCGCCACTCCTGCTACGACGACTTGTTCCATGCGTTCACCCAGTAAATCTTGAGACACCACAAGCGTACCCTCCGAAGAATTAAAACTTGAACGCACCTGCAAAGGCAATGCGTATTTAGCCGCCAATTCGACCGACCGAATTTGAAGCACCTTCGCTCCAAGACTGGCTAACTCCATCATTTCCTCGTAAGAAATGCGGCTGATTTTTTTAGCGTCTTTGCACAGTCTTGGATCAGTCGTATAAACGCCATCCACGTCCGTATAAATCTCACACGCATCTGCTCTCAAAGCAGCCGCAATCGCAACCGCACTAGTGTCAGAGCCGCCTCGACCCAAAGTAGTGATATTACTCTCGGGGTCCACACCCTGAAAACCAGCAATCACTGGAATCACCCGATGTGCTATTAAATTTTGAAGCCGAGAGGTATCGATTGCCTGGATTCTCGCCTTCGAGAAAATACTATCGGTCAAGATCCCCACTTGATATCCCAACAATCCCTTTGCGGCGACTTCACCCTTTTTAATTAATCCCCGCTTCGCCGCTTCAGTATTGATTGCTAAAGTGACTAACCCAACAGCGACCTGTTCACCACTCGCGATTAACAAATCGTACTCTTGAGAATAAGGACTCGGATGAATTTGTAGCGCGAGCTCAACTAATCGGTTCGTCTCTCCTGACATAGCCGAGACCACGAGCACAACGTCCTGGCCACGCGCTTGTGAATCCAGTGCCAAACAAGCCACACTTTGAATTCTCTCGATCGTTCCTACTGAAGTCCCGCCAAACTTCTGAACAACTAGTGCCATAGGTGAAAACCCGCCTCCGCCACAACCTAATGTTTTTCATTGAAAAATCAATGAAAAGTCGCAGAGATTTCCACTTGCTTTCCAAATCTTGGGCAGCTTATAAGACCCGTAAGCAAATTAAGGAGAACTATGGCTATTCTATCTGGAAAACCTTTCGAAGGAAAAAAAGCGCTCATTCTCGGAGTGGCTAATGAACGTAGCCTAGCCTGGTCGATCGCCCAACACCTCCATGAAGGCGGCGCTCAGCTAGCTTTCAATTTTCTAGGCGAAGCCCTAGAAAAGCGGGTCCGTCCACTCGCTGAATCGGTTCAGGCAGAGATCATCGCGCCTTGCAATGTTTCAGATGACGCCCAGCTAGACACCCTTTTCCAACAAGTTAAAGAGCAGTGGGACGGTCTTGATTACCTTATCCATTCTGTGGCTTTTGCCAACCGAGAAGATCTCGATGGCAGGTTCGTCAACACCTCTCGAGAGGGCTTCAAAATTGCTATGGACATCAGCGCTTACAGCCTCATTGCGACTGCAAAAAGAGCAGAGCCCCTCATGGAAGGCAGAAATGGCTCAATCGTCACTCTATCCTACTACGGCGCAGAAAAAGTT
>CAINWE010000104.1 GCA_903854365.1 Oligoflexia bacterium | reverse complement strand
CCTTTAAGCCTCAAGAGGCGAAAAAAGAGACCGAAGAGTGTGTCAGTTTAGACAAAAAAGCGGCTTGAATCCCTGACAGAATTAATCACTCCCTACAACCCCTGTGTTTTTGATGGTCTGTGTTGCTTCTCTTACTTCCCCCGATTAGGATCGGGAACACTATGCAAATTGGTATGAGTGTTCGACCCGGAGTCTGGGTGTGTGTGGGTGTGTTGGTGTTCTTATCTGTGGCTTTTGAGGGGCTTTGGGAGGAGCTTGCGTCCGCTGATGCGACTTATCAAGAGCCTCATCCTAAAGCGGAAACCGATCCAAGATGGGCTTTTCAAGGTGAGTTAGGTTATCAGAACTCAAGAGGGAGTTCGACCTTTCGGGATCTCAATGGAGCCGTGCATTGGGCTTATGATAACGGCATAGATGAGGTGAAAAGCGAAACTATTTATCAAAATTTAGTGACACCGTCTAAGGTGACGAGTGATCGCCTTTTTTCGAGAAATTCATATGAGAGGTACTGGGGAAATCGACTTTGGTTTTTGAAGATGCTGACCTTCGAGTATGCCCCCCTCAAAGGGATTATTGGAGATTTACATTCTGGCGTTGGGGTCAAGTACGATCTGTTGAGAAATGCGATCTGGAAAATGAATGTCAGCGAAATGATTCTTTCTCGTCATCAGTGGGCTACTAATGCGACTCATCGACTCGATTGGGTGAGTACTCTGCGCTATCTCGTTAAAGCGACTTTCTCAGGAGTTGAGCTCGGATTCAGTCTTTATGTTCAGCCGGCGCTGAGCGGTTCTAATCATGGATTGATATTCGATCTATTTGCGATTTTGAATCCCCAAGAGCATCTGACTGTAAAAGTCGGATTTAACTATTTTTATTATAAGTTTCCGCTGAATCGACCGGCCCCTGGCATTGATGCTACAGAATATATTCGAATTATATATCGGATTTAGCCTTATTTTTTTTTGCGGCGAAGATGCAAAGTTGGCGAACGTTCTCCTTAAGTTGGTCAATTTGACCGGGTTGTCGGAGGTCGCCAAGAGCCAGTGCGTAAAGGTCGGTTCCTGAGATCGGAGCGCCGTAGCGGCGGAGAAAATAGTGGCTGGCCAATACAGCTGTTCTGCGATTTGCGTCTGTAAAAACATGCGCAAGGACGAGTCCGACATAAATATTAACAGCGGCATCAATAGGGGCACCGGACTCGGCCGTTTCCGTTGCTCGATGCAGCTGGTCCCTGGCCGTCAGGATGGGATCAATCATGAGTTCTAGGCTTTTGGATTGTCCTGATGGTAGCTGGATTGTTACTGATTCATGGCGCCATGGATCAGAGTTTTTTCCGGTTACAATGACATTCAGTCGAGCCAACTCGGTGGTCGTGAGTAAGGCCCTATGCGTGGCAAGACTTTCTGAGACTTCGGTTGCCCTCTCAAAGCGGGCTAATTCCAATTGTTGTTTCAGTGTATCAGTGCTCATTGGCATGACCTATCTGCTTTTTGACGAAGAACAGCAAGTCTTTTTTTCGTCGGGAGAAACAGAGCCATGAGAGTCATGTTATTCTTAGGGGTATCTATGAGTAATTCAATGAAAGAGCAGGAAGAGTACCAGGATGGGGGTGTTGCAATCGAGGAAGGTCACCCGATTCCAAAGGAACCGACGCGATATGCGGTTCTCTTGAGTAATGACGATTATACTACTATGGAATTCGTGGTAGAGATCCTGCAGCGCTTTTTTCACAGGTCGGAAGAAGAAGCGGTACAAATTATGCTCCAAATTCATCAGAGTGGGAAGGGTGTTGCTGGAGTTTATCACTTTGAAATTGCTGAAACCAAGGCAATGCAAGTGGTGGATTATGCTCGATCACGAGGGTTTCCGTTGCAAGCTTCGATCGAACCGGTGGTGTGATGAATCGCTCTGTACAGTTTGTGAAGAAAGAGATTATATATGCTGCGAGAGAAATTTGAATGATTGGTCGAAAAGCTGAAGCGGTCCTCAATAGGGCCGTTCGATATGCGGTGGAACAAGAGCACGAGTATTTTACACTTGAGCATGTTTTTTGGAGTTTGCTCAAGGATACCTCAGTTCAGGAAGCAGTGATTGCTTGTGGCGGCAATCCAGACGAGCTGCAAAAACTTTTGGAAAGTTATCTGCAATCGGAAGTGCCGAAGGCTCCTCGCCCCACCTCTTCGCCTGCGCACTCGAGTCGGCCGGCGGAGGCAGATTCGACTTCAGGAGAGAACTCCCTTGAGCATCCGGTTGCGACCTTAAGTATTCAGCGGCTTATTCAAAGGGCACTCTTTCAAGTTCAATCGGCAGGTAAAGATGAGATTCAACCGGAAGACCTATTGGTTGCGCTTTACCAAGCAAAGGATTCAAAGGCTCTTTTACTGCTCCTTCAGCAGGGGATTGAGCGTCTCGATGTCTTGAATTATATCAGTCATGGGATTCGAAAAGAAAAAGATTCAGACGTTTTTCCTAGGTTGAGTCCGATGGAAAATGATGACCTTGGCGAGAACTCTTCTCCTGAAGAGGGTGATGAGAAAATTCAATCGAAAACGGTGCCCCCCAAGACGTCTGACGATCCGCTTTCTATTTATGCCATCAACCTCAACCATCGGGCCAGGCAAGGAGATATTGATCCACTGATTGGGAGGCAAAATGAGCTGGATCGAATTTTACAGGTGCTGTGCCGCCGGAGAAAGAATAATCCCTTGTTGGTGGGGGAGGCTGGAGTGGGTAAAACGGCTCTGGCTGAGGGCCTTGCCCTGAGAATCGTAGAGAAAAATGTCCCAGATCTTCTTCAAAACGCAATTGTTTATGCTTTGGATTTGGGGTCGCTTCTGGCAGGGGCAAAATTCCGCGGAGATTTTGAGCAGCGCTTTAAAAAGGTGATCTCTGCTCTGGAAACTCAGCGCGACAAGGGCCAGGATCCGATTCTCTTTATCGATGAAATTCACACGATCGTAGGGGCCGGTGCAGTCAGTGGGGGGGCGCTAGATGCGGCCAATTTGCTGAAACCCTTGTTGTCTAGGGGAGTGGTGCGTTGCATGGGGTCGACCACTTACTCTGAGTTTAGAAGCATCTTTGAAAAGGAGCATGCTCTTGCTCGAAGATTTCAAAAGATCGAGGTTTTAGAGCCTTCGGTCGAAGATGCAGTTCAGGTTCTTTATGGTTTGAAGTCACGCTTTGAGGAGCATCATGGCGTTCAATACACGCCGGAGGCCCTTCGTGCAGCCGCTGAACTTTCTGCTAAGCATATTGCAGAGCGATTCTTACCAGATAAGGCAATTGATGTGATTGATGAGGCGGGTTCGAGAGCAAGGCTCAAGCGTCCGAGGGTGAGCGCGCACGGATCATTATCCGCTCGGTCAGACTTGGACGGAGCTCAGGTGACTGCCGAGCCTTACGAGGTTTTGGACGTCAGCGCGGTCGAGGAAGTGATTGCTCAGATGGCTCGAATTCCGGCGCGATCGATGAGTTCGAATCAGAAGGCCCGTTTGAAGAATCTCAAGGAAGACCTGAAGTTGACCATTTTTGGTCAAGACCATGCTGTGGATGCTTTGGTGACTGCGATTCGCTTGGCTCGCTCTGGGCTTCGATCCGGTGATCGACCGGTCGGGGCATTTTTGTTCTGCGGCCCGACTGGGGTGGGCAAGACTGAACTGAGTAAGCAATTGGCTCATGGTTTAGGGGTTCCTTTTCAACGGTTTGACATGAGCGAATACAGCGAAAAGCACACTTTATCCCGGCTGATCGGTGCGCCCCCAGG
>CAINWE010000103.1 GCA_903854365.1 Oligoflexia bacterium | reverse complement strand
TCATGCGAAGGTCTGCAAACTCCTTCGGGTATCCAGAAGTCTTTAAATTGCCTTCATGAGCCTGTCTGATGAAAGTTGAAAGGAAATCAAGATCTTTCTTCATGAGCACACTGTACGCAACGCATGGAATAAGTACTAGGGGCTACGAAGCCTTCGAGATCTCTACCGTGTCGTAGTTATTAGAACCTACTAATTGAATTTTGACACCTTTGTACGTGATGCTATCCCCGAGATACATGAGCGCTCCCCAATCTCCCGCTCCACTCTTGTTCCAAACATGATTTTTTGCTGCTGCGACATTATTTACGGGATGCAGATAAACACCACTCTTTGAATATGTCACTCCATCTTGCAAATCGTTACTAGATTCCCCCGTTCGATCAGTCTGCTTCATCGTGTCAAAGAGTGCGACCATTGTTCCGTAGAAGGAATCGGGTAAATCAAATGACCAGTCCCCCTTTCGGTGCGAGACAACCATGAGTACTTGACTATTTGAAACTCTAATGAAGATTGTTCGCATTCCAGGCAAAGATTGCTCAAGAGGTACTAATGTTATTTTTTGGTCGGTTACATTTTCTGCTGTCACTGAATAGTATTGGTCAGGTTTGATCCAATCCAAGATCGATTGATTCCAAGGAAGCAGGACTCCTGAGTGCGTGGATCCGCCCCACTCAACCCCCCAGTCAGGTGGGTTTACAGGGAAGTGAAGTACTAACCCCATGTGGTGAAACATTTCATGCACAGTCCAAATCCAGAGTGGGCCATCAGTATAGTTTTGCATTGACGTTGCCATCAGCATGACACCTTTCTCTTGTCCATTCACACTTAAAGTGCCATAGCGACAAACTGGCTTACTAATTTTTGAAATTGTTTTCGGGTAGACAAACAAAACGGAATCAACCTTTGAATAGTCGTATGTCGACTTTGTTATTTCAACAAACTCTTGCATTAATTGCTTAGTTGATAGGCCCTCCTTACTCACATCAATCCCTTCACCAACGTCGTAGTGCGAGGAAGGATTTGGGGCCCTGTGCCATTTATCTTCCACTTGGTATTGAATCTTCAATTTGCCGTTTGAAAAGAAATCAAACCATTTTGACATTGTGGCCATATCTTGCCCATACACTGCGCTTGGAGAGCCAGTGCCAGGAAGATCTGGAAAATCGATAGGTACTATGGCGAAATTCATGGTCCCTGAATTAACCAGCATGTGACTCTTAATGGGATAAGTAATTGCGCCTTGATCCCATCCTTGCGGCACGGGCCCACGTAAATCAGGTGGACGTGCACTATTCAACCCTTCTGGACTTGCAGGGTTGGTTATCGCTGGTGGCTTTGAATATCTTTCAATATATTTGAAAGTGCCATCAGATATTGGTTCACAAAAGAGAACGCCATCGGAAACCTTTATCGCTTGGGGGTCTGAGGATTTACACGATTGACTAGCCGCAATTTTTGAACCCTTAGAGGCGACGGGGGTTGCTCCTGCCTGCGATGGAATTGGAGCAACGTCGATCGTGGGTTCACTCTTTGCCCAGACTAGATACTTGGTACCAGGCAAGAGAAAACACTTGAGTTGGATGCCGTACATCACCTCAGTTTGATTCAACGCCGTACAAGTTGCAGACCACGATGGCTTGGCATCTGAACTGACGCAAACATAAAATTTAGGAGACTTAAGAGTTTCACCGACCTTTGCACATGGCGCCCCCTGCTTTACAACCCTGGTACTCGAAGTCACTTCAGAATTAGAAACGCTAGGGGTCAAAAACCCCATTGCTAGTGCTATCGCTGTAAACGGAATGACAAGTTTGCGCATTCGATAATCATTCATTAGTTGTGCCATTTTGCAAAGCACATAGAGGGTGAACTTTCCGTACTGCCTCTGGTCCGCAGGCTCAGTCATGTCTGACAGGTGGGTAAGCCCACTCAATAGTTAGGCTAATGGTGCCCTTAAGTTCAGATGGGTTGAAATTGCTTCACGATGTCAGTTCTGTCATGTATGTTGAGACCAAGTAGGAAAAAGCAAATTGCAGTTGGTAACGATTGGCTCAGCGGTAGAGCACCACATTGACATTGTGGGGGTCACTGGTTCGATCCCAGTATCGTCCACCAAGACTAAACTCATCTCATGATTGCCCTACTTTCAGGACTTTTCGCGGGGCTCT
>CAINWE010000102.1 GCA_903854365.1 Oligoflexia bacterium | reverse complement strand
CCTCAAATATTGACCTAGCGTTAGCACGTCCACATCGTAAGATCGCAAATCTTCAAATGAGGTCCTGAGTTCAGCTTCATCCTCGCCCAGGCCCAACATGATAGCACTTTTCGTAAACAGCGAATGCCCAATCGATTGGGCGTAGTTTTTCGCTAATCGCAAGGTAGTCAAAGATTGAGCATAACCCGCTCGAGGATCCCGCACACGGTACTGCAATCTTTCTACAGTCTCAATATTATGAGCGTAAACATCTAAACGAGAATCCACAATGGTCTGAATCGCCTCTAAATCCCCTTTGAAATCGGGAACCAAAGCCTCCACGATGATTTTTGAATTCAATCGTTTAATCTCTCGGATCGTGGCGGCAAAATGCCCAGCACCCCCGTCTTTCAGGTCGTCTCGATCGACCGAGGTCAGAACCACATAATGCAACCCTAAAGCCGCGATACTCTCAGCGACATGGTAAGGCTCTTCGGGATCCAGAGGAGCTGGAATTCGAGCCGTCTTGACGGCACAAAACCGGCAGGCTCGAGTGCAGGTATCCCCGCCCAACATAAAAGTCGCAGTGCCTGAAGCCCAACACTCAGAAACATTAGGACAATGAGCTTCTTCACAAACCGTATGAAGCTGCTTTTCTCGAAGCAAGCCTTTGATTTGAGTATAAGCCGCCCCTCCAGGAGGTCTAATTCTCAACCAGTCCGGCTTTCGGGTCGCCAAAATTTTGGCGGCTCGAGAGGGCGAGAGAGGGCGTTCCGACTCCGGTCGAATAGGGGCGCTGTTAATAACGGGCAATTCGCGAAAAATAGCCATGACGAATGCCCCTGTTATAGTGAGTAAGGGTCATAGAATCAAAGAAAAAAAGCCCCCCAGCGAACTGAGGGGCTCTGAGAGAGAGGAGTAGTATGAGCCGCTTCCTGCGGACAGACGCTTTTTAATGCAGATTTAATGCCAAAGCCGCCTCTAACTCCAACCGAGTCTCTCGGGCCTTCCTTTGCTGCTTTCGGCAATTCTGGGCACCCGCAGTCCTGCAGTTTGCAATCCTCTTCCGTGAGTCAGTAGACAGACGCCCATCCGTTTGACACAATTGCCTGAAGAGCATGAAATTTTTGCCTGATTTTCAAAAAACTTTATTGAGAAAGTACCTGTTGTCGAGCCGGACTTCTGAACGGGGACAACTCTCCATCATGATTGCTGTCATGATGAGCACTTTTATTCTTTTTTTCGCGTTTGTCATCAACACCGGCATGCTCGTCAATGCAAAAATCAATCTCCAAAACGCGGCGGACCTCGCTGCATACGCTGGCGCAAGCGTTCAGGCTCGCCAGCTCAATCAAATTTCCTACCTCAACTATGAAATGCGTCGGCAGTGGAAAAAATTTTTATTTCGGATCTACGTACTAGGAAACCTATTTGAAGACACTTTCCCAAAGAGCATCGGGGGGCCAGGAAGCAACAAAACTCCGATGACTTACGAACAAATCAACATCGATGGTTCAAGCGTCAATTGGCAGGTCCCGATTTCCTGTATTGTCCTGGGCACCAATGACAATTACTGCCGCTTGAATCGCCTTCCTCCCATCGCTATTCCCCCCGCTAATCCAATGGAGCAAATTTATGACGGCATCGCTTCCACGCTGAGAGATAATCTCATAAAAATTGGTCAGATTCGCGGCAACCACTGCACCGGACTTGCGCTCACGAATAAGTTCTTAAACTACTATTGGCTGTATAATGCAGATCCAAAGCTCGTCGCGGCAAAACAAGCACTCACCAACGCGCCTGGACTCAATGCAGAAATCACAAGCACACTCATGGGCTTAATTGACGGAATCGGAATCGTCCCTCGAGAACTGATTCTCCGCTTCCGCACCAAAACCTTGGAGTATTATCTCAACTACCCACCCCCTTCGGATACAATTTTGAAGACATTGTTTGCAGCTTTTATGATTTATCCGGAGCCGTTTTCGTGGGTTCTAAT
>CAINWE010000101.1 GCA_903854365.1 Oligoflexia bacterium | reverse complement strand
TGAGTCGAAATCGCTTCCTCGGCAGATGAATAACTCGGCATCACTAGCAAAAACGGCACAACGAAAAGTAAACCCTTAAACTTAGAAGTCATGAATGATCCCCGCTTCTGATCTGAACTTAACCTTTCAAGTCACCAAAAAAATTCAATATACAGGTAGGTTATGCCAATATTTATTTTTTTTAAACTTAATTTTATGAAAAAAAAAAAAAAAAACGACCCTTAAAACCAAGACCTGCAGAACCGCATCTAGAGCTGATACCAGGGCAGTTGATCACCCAGAAATCCACCACTCGGGAGACCTAAAAACTACCTCCCTACCCCAGTCCCTGCAACCGATACAAACGGGAATAAACCCCCTCCCGCCCCAGCAACTCTTCATGCGTCCCCACCTCGGATAAATACCCATCTTGGAGCACCAAAATTCGATCACAAATCTGCAGCGTCGCCAAACGATGGGCGATAAACAAACTCGTGCGTCCCCGAGACGATTCATTCACCGCCTTCTGCAAAAGCTCTTCACTCTGCGAATCCAGATGAGCCGTCGCTTCATCTAAAACCCAAATCTTAGGATCCACCACCAGGGCGCGCGCGAAGGCAATCATCTGACGCTCCCCCATCGAAAAATTGACGCCCTTCTCCAGGAGGGCCTTGCCAGAATGGTGATCAAATTGAAGCTGCTCCATAACAGACTTTACCCTCTCTCGAAGTTCCGGCTGCCAAAAGCTGATATTCTCCTCAAAGGACCCTGAAAAGAGAAAAACATCCTGTTGAACAATCCCGATTGAGGCGCGGAGAGCCCGCAGATCATAGGATCTTAAATCCCGACCATCTAACAAAATCCGACCCCTTTGAGGCTCATAAAAACGCATCAAAAGCTGAATCAAAGTCGACTTACCCGACCCCGTGTACCCTACCACTCCAATTCTCTCACCGGGTTCAACCTCAAAAGAGACGTTCCTTAAGACCCACTTCTCCCCCTGATAAGCAAACCAAACGTTCTCAAACTGAATCTTTCCCTTCAAATCAATGATGGGTCGTGCCCGTGTCTGAGCTTGCGCAGCCTCTAACTCGAGGGGCCAGTCTAAGATCGAAAAAATCCTTTCGGCCGCCGTCATACCAGAAAGAAAAAGATTCCACTTATCGGCAATTTCCCTAACGGGTTGAAATAAAGCCATCAAATACGAAAAGAAGGTCACAAGAACGCCAAGCTTAAGATCCCCTTGCAGACTACGACCGCCCCCAAAAACCATAGCGAGAGCCACAGCGATTCCAGCAGAAATGGTAATCGCAGGCTGAAAAAGTGCGTAAACCTTGACAGATGCGATCTGCGCGTCCGCATACCAACTATTGAGTCGACCAAACCGACCTAAGTGGAGTGACTGGCGGTTAAACAAGTGCAGAGTTTTTATTCCAGAAAGATTCTCAGCCAAAAATGCGTTCAGTGCGGCAAGCTTACTTCTGGAATCCTGATAGGCCCGCAGCAATTTTTTGCTAAAATAGCTCGATAATCCGACAAGAAAGGGAAACACACTCAGAGATAGGATTGCTAAATAAAAATCAAGGGTGAGGAGTCCCAGTAAAATCCCTAGGACTAAAAGGGAATTACAAAACATAGACACAAATCCCAGCGAGAACATCTCACTGAGAGCAGCAATATCGTTCGTCGCTCTTGTCAGAAGGCGCCCAGGTGGGTGTTTAGCATGAGTCGTCAGGGATAAACTCTGAAGATGCGAAAAAAGCTGAAGCCTCAGATCCTGGGTAACCCGCTGTCCTAACACCTCAAAAAAATACGCCTGCTGAATCGCAGAAAAGATTCTGATTCCTAGCGATAGAATCAAAAAAGCTCCCGCCCACTGCAACCTATCCCACCTCCCGGGTAAGATGGCTTCATCAATCGCATAGCCGAAAATTCTAGGTTCCAAGAGGGCCGCGAAAGTCCCTAAAATGATCAGGGTCGCCCCGCTTACAAAAACCCACGAATGCTTCAAAATGACCCGAGTCAATCGCACGATCGATTGAG
>CAINWE010000100.1 GCA_903854365.1 Oligoflexia bacterium | reverse complement strand
TCTCGAAGCAGGCTCTTGTGGCCATCAACGGGTTTGATGAGACTTATGAAGGCTACGGACGTGAGGACACAGATGTAGAACTCCGCCTGCAGAACCACGGCCTGAAAATCAAGTCGATGAAGGGACTTGCTCTCCAATTTCACGTCTGGCATCCCCGCCGAGAGTTCACGCCAAACAACGATGCACGGCTGACCGAACTGCGATCGAGCGGAAGAAAAATCTGCTTTCGAGGACTTAAAAATCTCGACACCGAATCTTAGCCAAGACACTCAGGCTGGCACCCTTCTCGCAAAAAGGGTGAGAACATGTTTCAACTTCGACCATTTCAAAAGCAGGCCTTAGCTTTACTAGAAGCGAGTACATTCACTACCCAACACCTCATCTGTGTCGCGCCCACAGGCTCCGGCAAAAGCCTCATTTATGAAAGCTTCGCCTCACAGCAGGGGCGAAAAACCTTGCTCATCACTCCGCTCATCGCCCTCGCGCGGCAACAGCTCCAGAAACTTCAAAAACTCAATATCCCTACTTTTATGAGTGCAGGTGGAAACAAGCAGTTTCCTAAAGCGCATCAATCTGGAGCCTGGATCATGAGTCCGGAATTACTCCAATATCCAAGCACTCAAATATCGCTATCCTCCTGGCAACCCGAATTCTTGGTAGTAGACGAATGCCACTGCCTCTGGGAATGGGGCGAAGATTTTCGGCCTGCCTTTTTGAAAATTCCCGACATTCTGAAGCTGAGCTCCGTGCGAAAAAGCCTCTGGCTCACGGCAACTTTGCCACCAGCAGCACGAACCCAACTGCGTTCTTTTTTCCCGGTCCCTCCAACCGAAATCGGGGAATTCAATTTACCGGAGTCTATTTTTCTCGAAATTCGCCGCGTCGCTCCTGAGGATCGACTTCAAGCATTGATCAGTTGGATCCAAGAACAAGCGGGAAGCGGGATCATTTTTGTTTCCACTCGTGACCTAACACTCAGGCTCTGTCGAGTCTTCACCGCCTTAGGAAGAAAAACCACACTTTACCATGCCGGGTTATCGGTCGAAGAGCGACTCATCGTTGAAAAAATGATACAGGACCAAAAGGTAGAACTCATTATAGCCACGAGTGCCTTCGGCATGGGCATGGATTATCCTCACTTGAATTTTATCGCACTCTGGCAAGCGCCAACTTCCTTATTATCCCTCGTACAAACTATTGGAAGAGTAGGGCGCAGCAAGAGCACAACAGCGAATGCTCTGGTCTTTTGGGATCTTGACGATTTTCTCCTGTTGGAGTGGACCACGGGAGGATCGGAAACTAGAAGAGCAGAATTTAAAAATCTCCTGAATTTTCTCCAAGCTCACTCTTGCAGAAGGGCAGGCCTTCGTCAGCACTTTGACACCGATCCGCTGTTATCACGTTGCGAAAAATGTGACATTTGCGCGGGAAATCCAATTTAAACAATAAATATTAAAAATTTTGCCGATTTGCCGCTGGCTTGAAAACTGCTAAGATCAAGGCTGAACACATGGCAACGCCGGCTGAATCGGTTCATCCGTTTTAGTCACCGCGAAGTGGGGGGATATCTTTTTATGTACCTGTCTAAATTTCATTGGATTGTTCTTTTTATCATGATCTCCACATTCAAATTTGGCGTGAAGGCATTTGGAGAGGAGCCCACGCTCTCGCCGACACCTCGAGCAGAGTGGACTTTTTTAGTGTTCTTAAACGGCAACAACAATCTTGACTCCTTCGGAACCATGAATCTGAAACAGATGGAAAAAGTTGGCTCCACCCCCGACGTCAACGTGGTAGTGCAGTGGGCAAGCCTGCAAAACGGCGACACCAGGCGATTACTCATTCAAAAAGACACCTCCCACACAGAAATCACCTCACCGGTAGTGGAAAACCTAGGCAAAGTGGACATGGGATCCTCTCATTCACTGCTCGATTTCATTCACTGGGCCACGCAGAAATACCCTGCAAAACACTATGTCATTGACGTTTGGAATCATGGAAGTGGATGGCACTCCAACTACAGGAATCAAATTCTTTTCAAATCCAAATACCACGTCTCCGATATTAGCTGGGATGATAACACCGGTCACGCAATCACGACCCAAGAACTCGCAACAGTGCTCAGAGCTACACAAAAATTAATCGGACACAAAATCGATCTTTACGGAAGCGATGCCTGTCTGATGGGGATGACTGAAATCGCCAGCGAAGTAGCTGACGCAGTGGATACTTACGTAGGCTCAGAAGAGGTTGAAGCGGCAGCCGGCTGGCCCTACGATAAAATCTTAGCCCACCTGATTACCCACCCACAGATCACATCGCAGGAATTGGGCAAGATCATGACCTCCGAATACATTGCATTTTATACTTCACCAGAAAACCAATCCAATGCTACTTTTTCTGCATTTGATCTGAGCAAGATCCACGGCGTTAACCAAGCCATTCGCAGGCTTGGCCTAGAATTGCTCAACCTCCAAAAAGGAGATCGCTCTAAACTCCTCGAAGCTGTCGGCAACGCCCAACGATTCACCTACGAGGATTACGCAGATCTCACCGATGTCTTAACTGAAATTGAATCTTTAAACTTACCCACCATTCAAAAAACATCCATCCGCGACCTCCGAGGAGCTCTCGCTCAGATGATTATTGCTTACGGCTCCACCGCAGCGATCCCAAAAGCCTATGGGGCAGCAATCTGGTTTCCTACGTCCGCGCCAACCTTCAATCACTATACCCATCAATACCAAAGCCTCAATTTCGAGGCACAGACTCAATGGAACGAAGTTTTAAAGTTTTTTCTGGGAGGATCAACGTTCTAATAACTGGTCGGGACGGCGGGATTTGAACCCACGACCTCTTGCACCCCAAGCAAGCGCGCTAGCCAGGCTGCGCTACGCCCCGACCTCAATGAACAACGATTTTAGTCAGGAAAACTGAACGAAAATCGCGCCTGGACGGGTTTTAGCAAAACCAACCAGAAGGAGCAATCAAAAACCTTTTAAGAGCAGCGATCCATGAGTAGATCTCTAGAATATTTAAACTAATTTCTTAGCT
>CAINWE010000099.1 GCA_903854365.1 Oligoflexia bacterium | reverse complement strand
GTGCTCTAAAACGTGAAAATGCGCGACTGCGGCAGTACTCAGGGAGCTCTCACTCAGCCTCAGGTCATAGCCGAACAAATAATGCGACGACACCGGAGTGTGAGCCACCAAGAGTTGGGAAGACAAATCCTGGACTCGCGAATTCAGAATTTGAAATGAAATCGACTCAAAACAGGAAGAGAGCGTGAACTTCTGAAACCACTCCCAAGGCGGTACAAAAAATCCTTTCTTCACTCCAAACTCCTGCATCCCTTGAAAAAAACCCTCCAAAGCAGACTCATCTAAATCCCGGAATTCCACCCGAACTCCTGCTCTCTGAGCTCGAGCTAGCGTTCGTCGCATTCTCGGCTGGACCCGCTGATATTGAGCAGCTACAGTCCGCTCGACCGGAATGAGCAAGGTAGACGCCTGATCGATTTCAGTCGGCTGCATCGGCAGAGAGGATAACCGTTGTTGAGCATTGAGCAACTCCCACCGAGGCGCCAAGGTCATCGACCGAAATGAGCGAGAAAGCTTACTGACCGCCTGAGCAAAAACGGCAATTTCGCCAGCTATGAGGTCAGGACGATCCCAATTCAGAATTGGACCGTTCACGCATTCAAAACTCTGCCCATCGAAAGTATGAACAAATCCTCCGACGCGACGCTCGACATTCAACACGAGAAAACTTCGAGCCCCACTCGCTTGCGCAGCCTCCTGCCAAAGGAAAGTTTGCGACAAAGGCACTGGCCCCCGTAAGAGCAAGAGACTCTTCTCATCAGAACTGAGCGCGTCGAGGGGTTTAGCAATCCACATCGATCCGAATCCTCCAGCTGAACCTTCTCGATCAAAATCCGATCGACATCTCAGGGACTGCTGCGGGGACAGACAGCCGGGCCGCCGTTGCCTTTACGATCTGATCGACGCTCACCCCTGGGGCACGCTCCCTCAGGATCAATCCATTTGAGGTCACGTCAATGACGGCCAACTCGGAGACGATTTTCTTAACTACGCCGACGCCCGTGAGTGGCAAAGTACATTTGGGAAGAATCTTGCTCTCCCCTTCTTTAGACACGTGCTGCATCGCCACAATCAAGTTCTTCACGCTCGCGACGAGATCCATTGCGCCGCCCATCCCCTTCACCATTTTTCCGGGGATCATCCAATTCGCAATATTTCCCTGCTCATCGACTTCCATCGCACCCAGTACGGTCAAATCCACGTGCCCGCCACGAATCATTGCGAAAGAATCTGCGCTAGATAGATAAGCAGCGCCCGGAACCACAGTCACAGTTTCTTTACCGGCATTAATTAAATCTGGATCCACTGCACTCTCAGTCGGGTAGGGACCTACCCCCAAAATCCCGTTCTCACTCTGAAGAATTACGTTCATACCTTTTGGAATATAATTAGCAACTAGAGTCGGAATGCCGATCCCGAGATTGACGTAGTATCCATCTCTCATCTCCTGTGCGATTCGCTGAGCGATCTGCTCTCGTGACAATCCCTTAGACTGAGCCATGACGCACCGTCCGTTTTTCGATTCTTTTTTGATAATTCTTACCCTGAAAAATTCTCTGAACGTAAATTCCAGGTAGGTGAATTTGATCCGGATCCAAAGCTCCGATAGGCAGTAATTCCTCAACCTCAACAATCGTCACCTGACCCGCAGTGGCTACCATAGGATTGAAATTACGAGCTGTTTTTCTAAAAATTAAATTTCCCATCGGATCGCCGCGCCAAGCCTTCACGATGGCGAAATCCGCAGTCAACGCTCGCTCTAAAACGTATTTTTTGCCGTTGAACTCCCGAATTTCTTTCCCCTCAGCCACGAGAGTGCCCACGCCGGTCGGAGTAAAAAAAGCGGGAATGCCAGCACCCCCAGCTCTCAGCTTCTCTGCAAGGGTCCCTTGGGGTGTTAACTCAATCTCAAGCTCTCCTGACAAAACCAGAGACTCAAAAAGCTTATTCTCTCCAACATAACTCGAGATCATCTTTTTGACCTGACGCTTTTGTAACATCAAGCCGATCCCGAAATCATCGACTCCAGCATTATTCGAAATACAGGTGAGGTTCTTCACTCCCCGCTCGACTAATGCCGCAATGGTGTTCTCTGGAATCCCACACAGCCCAAACCCACCCAGCGCCAAAGTGGCCCCGTCTGGGATATCCCGAACCGCCTCTTGCGCGTTGGCTACGAGCTTATTCATTTCTACCCCCTGATCAAACTGAGCTCAGTTAAATCACCTCGACGCAAACGGCCGTCGCTTCTCCGCCACCAATACAGATTCCAGCTACGCCCTTCTTCAAGCCTCGATCTCTCAGCGCCGAAGTCATCGTCATGACAATTCTCGCGCCGCTCGCACCGATCGGATGCCCGAGCGAAATCGCCCCACCCCAAACATTCAACCGGTCAGCCGGAATTTTAAGATCTTTTTGCGCTGCCATCGCCACCACTGCAAAGGCTTCATTCACCTCGAATAAGTCGACATCGGAGACTTGCCACCTCACTTGACTCATGGCTCTTCGCATCGCTTCGGCTGGAGCTGTCGTGAACCACTCTGGCTCCTGCGCGTTGGCTCCATAGGAAACCATTTTCGCGAGAGGTTTGAGGCCTTTTCTCTTCACGGCTTCTGCAGACGCGAGCACCAACACCGCTGCGCCATCGTTAATCGTCGAGGCGTTCGCCGCGGTCACAGTTCCTTGCCGATCGAAGACGGGCTTGAGCGTCGGAATTTTATCGAATTGGACTTTAGACGGGCCCTCGTCTGAATCCACTTTCTGAACCTCGCCTTTTTTACCGGTAACCTCAACGGGTGTAATTTCTGACTGAAATTTGCCCTTCTTTTGGGCATCCAAAGCTCGGCGAAAGCTCTCAGCGGCATACTCATCCTGGGCCTGACGAGAAAACTGATGTTCCCGAGCACAGAGTTCAGCAAAATTTCCCATGTGTTGTTGGTTATAAGGATCCCAAAGACCGTCCACGAGCATCGAATCATAAACGGTTTGATTGCCCATTCGAAACCCAGCCCGAGCTTGTGGCAATAAGTACGGGGTCTGACTCATACTTTCCATCCCGCCGGCAACTACAATCTCGGAATCCCCCAAGAGAATCGACTGCATCCCCAGCATGAGGGCTTTCATTCCACTCCCGCAAACCTTATTAATTGCCATCGCGGGAACACTTTTGGCGATGCCTGCTTGGATGGCCGCCTGACGCGCCGGGGCTTGTCCCTCACCCGCCATCAATACGTTGCCTAAAATCACCTCAGACACCTGATTCGATTCCACTTGGCCTCGCTTGAGGGCGGCCTGCATCGCAATAGCACCCAACTGAACTGCTGGAACTGAAGAGAGCGACCCCTGAAAACTGCCAAATGCTGTTCGTGCCATGCCAACGATGTAAACTTCACGCATCTCTTTGAATCTCCTTATGAAATACCCGGTGAACTCGCTCCTGCAGGGGTCTTGAAGGGGCAATCTCGCGACGGCTCCCTCCCAATTCGCTTGTCATAAACTTGTAGCCAGTTTATTTCTAAGTCAATATGAAAAACCCCTTCACCCGCTACACCTGGGTAGCAGCCGCGTTCGGAACTTTGGTCACGGTCTTTTTCACCTCCCCTCATCCCTGGAGAGAGGGCCTGCAATCGGCCACAGCGAAAGACACCCTTCCAGGTCCTTTTCGCGACGAAGAACTCCCAGACATGGTCGAGCGCGTCTCGCCAGGGGTGGTCAATATTAGCTCCACGACGATCATCCACACTTCGGCTTACGGAATGGATGCTTATTTCCAGCTTTTCCTCATTCCTAGAGAGCGGAAACAAACCTCACTGGGCTCTGGATTTATCATCGATCAAGACGGCTTTGCGATTACCAACAATCATGTCGTAGACCAAGCCGACGAGGTCATGGTGACGCTCAGCGATCAACGTCAATTCAAAGCTAAGATTATTGGAAAAGACGACAAAATGGACCTTGCCCTGATTCAACTCAAAGACAATAGCGGCCAAGTCCCCAAAGACTTAAAACCCGTCAGCCTAGGAGATTCTGATGCGGTTCGCATTGCCGAAACGGTAGTTGCAGTGGGGAATCCTTTCGGACTCCAGAACACCGTGACTCGGGGTATTATCAGCGCTAAGAATCGCAGTATTGGACTTGGACCCTTTGACAACTTCTTGCAAACCGACGCCTCCATCAATCCTGGGAACAGCGGTGGACCCTTGTTCAATCAAGGGGGCAAGGTGATTGGAATCAACTCAGCCATCCGATCAGATACCGGCCAAAGTAGCGGACTCGGCTTCGCGATCCCCATTAATGAAGCGAAAAAACTTCTACCCGACCTCAAACGCTATGGACGCATCCCCCGCCCTTGGCTCGGAATCCTGGGCGAGAGAATGACACCCCAGCTCCAACAATACTATGACCTTGCCGTCAACCAAGGAGTCCTGATCTACGATTTAGTTCGTGGAGCACCCGCATCACGTGCCGGACTCGCCGAAGGTGATGTTATCCTCGAAGTGAATCGAGAGAAAACCAAAGACCCGTACGAAGTGGAGCGAATTCTCGCCAAATTCAAACCCCTCGATCCAATTCAGATTAAAGTTCAACGCAGTGAGCGAGTCCGTGAGTTCACGCTCAAACTCGAAGAACTCCCCCGTCTCAAACAACTCCCGAAAGGAATTCTGTAAAACAGTCACCCCATGAAGTCTAAAACCAAATCCGCACTCGCCACTCCGAATACCACTAGCCCAAACCCCGTGGAAAAACGCCTCCCCACCTCCTCGAAGGGCAGCCAGCTACCCTCAGACTACCTCAAAATGGTCGAGGAAGTTTTTGCCAACCACTTCGAGCTCGCTCTAAAGAGTTACCAAGAAATCCGGCCAAGCTCCCGCTTTGTAGCCTCTGGAGCAGTCTTCGCGGATGAAATCGTCGCTACAGTCGCACTCGTGACCGACGGTCAGCTCTCAGCGACCACCGCGCATGCCAGCGCCGACTTTGACCCGAAGGCAAGCTCCCCAACGGTCCAAGACCTCCTCTCAGCCTGCGTCGACGCGTTGGGAACGGTATGGTCCACGGCTTTCGATGCAGAAAAGCCGGAGACGATTCAAGCCCTCGCTGAAGCGCCCCTAACAGAACTCGAGAACATCCCGTTTGAGTGGACTTCCATCGACTCCAATCAACGTAAGATCTTTGTAAAAATGGACAAAACCAATCCCATCTTAGACCAAGCAGCCGATCAATGGCTCAAAACCCATGATCCCGACTACGTGACGACCCTAGAGACTGAAGAATCCGAAACAGAAAAACTCTTTGTGACTGGGCCATCGACTCTCAACGTCCAGAGAAAAAAGCGATAAACAGGGCGAGACTCACTCTGCGTCGTCCTGTGCACGAAGAAGTTCTAATGTTTTGTCTCTAAAGTTCTTCATAAAACCCCGATAGAGACCTTGTTCATACGACTTACCAGGAAGCGGGAGACGCTCGGGACCAATATTCTGAATATCTCCATACGAGTTCAGTCTACCCTGAGCGATAGCATGGGTCACTTCTTGATAGGCGTTGACATCTCCCCGCTTCGCAACCTGATGGGCGTTGAGCAAAGCAAAAATCATGCAGTTTTGACCATCCCGTTGTTGGCCGGCAGCAATGATACTCGTACGAACCGGCCCCGTCCCAGGAAAAAGCCCTCGCCTCTGAAAAACACCCTGAATTGCTTTCAGTTCATCGGGTGAAAAATAACCCGAATTCTGCATCGAATCTACGACGGTGATCGATCGTTGGTCCCGGTCCACTACCAAAGTCACCCAATGTCCGCCGTTCCCAACGACCACCGTACCTAACCCTTTGCCGCCACCCGCAAATTGCCCGCTCAAGTGATCTCCAATGTGCCTAAATCGTTCGAGGTTCAACTGACCGCCGTCTCTGACCGTCTCGGGATTACTAAAGACCAACGCGCGAGCATGAAGCCCTTCATGCATCAGATCATAATGCATTGCCCCTTCCCCGGCTAGGAGCCATCCATCGGGCGAATTTCGATCAGAACCCAGAACAAATCCTCGTTCTAGCTCACGGCTCGTCCGAATGTCATCCGCACTGCGCCTTAGAACGACCCTTCGTTCCCTCTGAGCAGGGTCTTGCACCTCTCTAAAAAGAGCTAAAAACCTCTGCTTCACTTCAAGAGAGAGAGATGCAGCGGGCAAACCATTCACAGTCCTCTCGATCAGGGGCCAACCGTTTTCTGGAAAATTATTTTCGAACGCTCGAATGGCAGCCTGGGGATGAATGCCCGCTAACTCAACGATACATCGAATTCGCCCCTCAGGACTTTCAGCCTCTTTGTTTTCAATCAACTCGTTAAGCGCGGCTCGAGCTTCGTGAGGGTCTCGGCCTCTGACGTGAGCAGCGAGATAGGCCTCCAACGCCCCCGGGTCAGACAGAATCCGACCAACCAAGACTTTAATATGATTCTGCAACGCAAGTCGCTGAGACAAGACTGACCTCGGGTCATCTTTCTGACTTTTATCATAGGCATCTCGCTCAGGTGACGTCTTACGGAGGCTCCTATCCTTTACGTACTGATCATACGCCGCCCTTGTCTCTGCCAGCGCTAGTCGGGCCTGATCAAGTGCCTGACTCACTGAAGAGTTCACCCCAGGCTGCTGAGCAGGATGCTGGAAAGGCCCCTGGCGACCCGCAGACGCCACCCCGGGTGGTTTGACTTGGGTTTCAAGTGCTGTCAGCTGTCTCTTCAAATCCTCGAGTTGACCGAGCAGTCGATTCATTTGCGCCCTTGGACTCTGCTCCTGACGGGCAGCAGCCAAAACACCTTCCAGCTGCTGAATTTCACTTTGGATTCGCTCCTTTTGATCATTCTGCGCATCGGGCTGCTCAAGCGCAGGCTGAGCGGCAACAACTAACGTTGGCACCTGCTGCAGCCCTACCTTTGGTTTCTGCTGCTGAACTAACTTCTCGAAAACTGCCGCTATAGGACCCCACCAACCAGGACTTGCCTGCCTTGGCTTGACGACACAGGCGTCGCCCCCTCGGGAAAGCGGTTCGAGCGGATCCGTAAGTTTTGGCACAGGCGAAGCCCAGGTTACTCGTTGTCCCTGGTTGATCGCGTGCTTTGTTGATGAGGCGTTACCATTTTCTTCCCCACCTTTTTTCTGTAACGGAGGTAGCACTGCTGGAGGTTGAACTGGGAGCTTCGCTAAGCGTCTTCTCGCGTCATCGAGCTTCGCAGAAATCTCTAACTGTTCTTGCCCTAAAGCAAGGGCCTCTGAATCAGTCTTGGGGTTAGGCTTATTTTCCAAAATCTTAATTTGATTAGAATATATTTTAATTAGCTTATTGTAATGTCTAATTTTCTTAGCAATCGCCGGATCGAAGGGAGCCTCTGCAAGCTCGGATCCAGCCCCAGTCGAACGCATTGCAAAACTAGGCTGCACCAAAAGACTCAGAGACAGCCAAACGATCAGTGTTATTTCCAATTTTGAAAACGCCTTCATTTGGATGGCCACGGCACTACTCCTTCCTCATTACAGGTAGGTGTCACTTGATCACCCCGATTCTCTATAACGAGCTTTACATTATTAAACCGTTTCAACAATTTATCTAAATCGGCTGGTTCATAGACCAAGAATTTAAACACATCCTTAAACTCAGGCTCAGTGATTTGAAGGATCCTCGCCTTTGTCACTGG
>CAINWE010000098.1 GCA_903854365.1 Oligoflexia bacterium | reverse complement strand
GGTGGTCGCAATACCCTCCCTTTTCATGAATCTCACTGAAGTCACGGATCTCACAAGCATTGGAACTTTGTTCGCCTTCGTGCTTGTCTGTGGCGGGGTCATTAAAATGGGCAATCACCGCAAGACACCGGACAGTAAATTCCGAACCCCTTACATTAACTCGAAATGGATTTTTCCCGGACTTCTCGTGACTGCACTGCTCTTAACCAGCTATCTCCAGCCTGAAAAAATAATTCAATTTTTCAGCTGGGCCGAACCAAATCAACCTACACTGCCCATCTTAGAAGTCTTTATCGAAAAAATTCCTTTCGGTATTTTTTCGATCGGTATGGTGATCTTATCTTTTTTCTGTTTCACCCGAAACCTTTCACTCATTCCAGTCTTGGGTCTCTCGACGTGTACCTACCTCATGACTGAACTCGGAATCGTCAACTGGATTCGCTTCGGGGTCTGGCTCATTACAGGATTTTTTATCTACTTCCTCTATGGATATCGAAACAGCCGCCTGAATCAAGCTGCATCACGATGACTTTGTTCGGACCGCTTATTCGAAGGAGAAATCCTTCTGCGACTCGAAAAAAAGTGATAAGCAGCCAGCACTGCAACGGCTCCTACAGTTGCTGAAACGAACCCACCCATCCCCTCAGAAGTATACCAACCCAGAGCCTGACCGATCCAGCCTGCCACCAATGCTCCGAAAATCCCTAAAAGAGTCGTACCCAACAAGCCCATCGAGTCTCGACCCGGTGTCAACGCTCGAGCAACGAGCCCAACCACAAATCCAAAGACAATCCATCCCAGCACACTCATAGTATGAATCCTCTAGCTTACTTCGCTGCAACGGACATACCGTCACGACATCGAGTAGCTAGGAATTTCTCAACTCTTGAAATCTGCCCGAGCTCCCGCGCCGTCGGATGGGTAACCAAGATTCTCTTACGCTCAAGCGAGTTCTTGCAGGCAATTTGGGTCATTTCCGCATACTCTTGATAGAGCGCCACTGGGTAGGGCGTGTGCTCAGTGGACGAATACAACCGCGGCTTCTCAGCATTCAACTCAGGCAAAAGAGATATGGCAGCCCCGAGCTCCTTCTGAAGCTCATTCAACCAACTGCCGACGCGATAAAAATCCGCTGAGATACGCTTGCGAATTTCACCGGCCTGTCCCGAAATAGAATGTGACTTCGCATCCACGTAATTTCGACAGCGATGCACCACTTGACCCGCTCGCATGCCCCATTCTTCAGCGACCGCACACTCGGCTAAAACGGCTTCCACCTCTCCGCCTTCGCCGTCAATCGAGGATTGAATATAATGCACTGCGCTCAAATCAGGATCATAAGGATCGAACAACGGTCGAGAAGTCGCGTGCACCAACTCATGAGACAAGTCCAAAAGAAGCTCGAGGTCGGATTGGGTTTCTCGAAGAAAAATAGTCACTTCCCGTTCGCGCTCCTCTTGCCCCGTTTCGGACGAGAAATGACGAGTCAGCACCGCATCAGTGCGAGAAGAAGAACCCAGCTTTAAATGCTTTAAAAAATCGCCCTCGGATTTTAACTTCCAAGTCTGCTGCGCTTTCGTGACCAAACCGCGGCCGCTAGGAAGAGACTCGAGAACCCTCCAAACCTGAAGAAGCCGTTGAGCACTCAAATCGGAAGACACCGCCTGCGCCGGAACAGTGTTCAACACCCCCCCTAGGAAGAGAAGTCCAACAGCAATCCGAAATTTAACCCCGCTTCTCCCGAACGGCCTTCTTGCCGCCTGTCGCCCACCCATATGACGCTATCGGCTGAAGGAGGGTTAAAGGTGAATCAAAAATACCCAAAAAAAATAACACCCCTAAGACACCCAAAACTACGAAAGCCGGCCCCACCCAATCGCCCCAAGCCTTCATTAAAGTAGGAATAGGGCGAGAAATCGGCATCCAAGTGCTCAAAGTGGTCCGAGCGCCGACCTCGGTAAGGTCCTGAATTTCTCCGTCCGGAAGAATCAATGCAGAAATACCGGTATTAGTGGACCGGAATAAAGGCAATCGAGTCTCAATACTTCTAAAAGTAGAGAGAGCTAAATGAAGTTGTGGCTCACCCCACTCGCCAAACCACCCGTCATTAGTAATATTAAAAATAGCCTGACCTCCCTGACGTGCGGAGGCAATGACAAAGTTAGAAAACAAAGCTTCATAGCAAATAATGGGCGCAATCCTCAAACTTTGTTCATGGCCGAGCTGATCTAAATAAGGAACTGACAACACTTCAGGGCCTAGGCCCCGTCCAAAGTTTCCCACTTGAGGAAAACTACTCTTGATGAACGGGAAACTATCTGCGCCTGGAATATACTCCCCGAAGAGTAGCAGTATATTTTTATGATACGCTTGCAAACGTTGCCGAGGAGAGAAAAAAAAGAAAGTATTAAAATCTTTGCCCTGCTGCGTATCGTACCCACCAAAGAGCAAAGGGACTTTGATCTCGTTGACCAACCCCTCAACCAGACCATCCAATCTCAAGTCAATACTCGAGCGAGGCTTACCAAAAATGGATGGATAAGAGGTTTCAGGCCAAACCACCAATTGAGGCCTTGGATCTGTTGTGAGAACTTGTTTCGTGAGATCAGAATAAGACTCCACCACTCGAAAAGCTGCACCGGCAACTCCGTGCTCGGATGCCACCTTTTCAAAATCTCCAATATTCGCTTGAATAGCTGCAACCTGCACACCTTGAGATGACTCTTTTAAAATTTGATGAACTTCATCCCAACGAAAATAACCATAAACCCAAAATAGGCCGCACAAAGTCAAAGCTAAAATGAGTTTTTGCCGAGCGACTCGCTTGAACATTCCCCCGCGAAGATTGAAATAAATTGCATCATTGACTAAAAAGATGAGGAAACTTAAAAGTGAAGCTCCTCCCAAATCTGCGGCTTGACGCAGATACTTTGCCTTCCAAAGAGCATGACCCAGGGCATCCATGAAGGTTTTTGGACACAGCCAATCGATCCCAACATAAAGACAAGCCGACAACACACCGAGAGATAGCACACGAAAAGGCCGAGCACTTGCCTCCGCAGCATTCACGCGGGGATGAATCCTCAACCAGAAGATGCACGCGAAACAGTAAAATTGAGGCTCCCCAAACAGTGAGTACAGGCCCAATCCCAATGCACCGACTACACCGGGCAGATTGCCGAATTCGGCCAGCGCGTGAGCCACCCAATGAAAGCCTAGAATGCTCATCAATACACTCAGCCAAACACTCTGAACTACTGCCGTTCTTAACGACGAAGCACGACCTAAGACAAAGAACCATGGAATAAGCGCTACCCAGATCAGAGGCCAAAAATTCCAAGGAGGAAAAGCCAGAGCGATCAATAACCCGGACAACACCGAAAGAGGATCAGGCGCCCAATCTAAGGGGTTTACCTGGATGTCAAATTGAGTCCCACGCGAATTTTTTCTATGCTTTTGATTCCAAGCCATAACCGACTTGAATGTTAGTTTGAAAAACCAAAGATGTCACTTTGTAACTTGGAAATGAGCCAAAATATTGCCCTGAGCTCTCAGCCAAGTTCGAGCCTTTTTTACTGCAGTATAGACGTTTAGGTGGCCCGCAGCGACTACTTTGCCCTTGAGCGCAGGCACAGCATCCGAAGTTTGAATCAAAATTTCCCTCACCTCTCGAGGTGATAATTGAGGGTTTTCAGAAAGAATCAGGGCAGCGGCCCCACTCACAAATGCCGTCGCCTGTGAGGTACCGGACATAAATCCCGAACGACCATTCGGTAACGTACTCAAAATATCTTCCCCTGGAGCAGCCACATCCACACTCTTCGCCCCCCAATTTGAAGCAGCAATTAAACCATTCTGCGGATTCGTCGCAGCGACGACAACCATATTATCAGGCCTCCGCAAGTCGCTCACTCCATAGACAGCAACCTCTGGGTTACTATAGGAAGCCGGAAAGTAGTAATTTCTTTGCTGATCGATGTCTTGGCTTTCATTTCCGGCTGCCGCAACAAAAAGAATTCCTTTGGACTCGGCTCTTTTAATCGCCGCATATTCACGCTCCGAGAACTCCGGCCCACCTCCGCTATAGTTAATAATCCTCGCTCCGTGATCAACCGCATAATTGATCGCCTCGATGGTATGATTCAAGTTTACTAAACCTGAACTTCCCTCTGAATAGTACTTAATCGGCATAATGGAAACCCGATGCGCCACGCCGCTTAACCCCAACAGAGGATCCAGCTCGCCGCCAATAATGCCAGCTACATGAGTCCCGTGACCGTGGACGTCGATCGGATTTTTACCTGGGTTAACGAAATTCACCCCGACTAGGTCCGGCTGTGAATTCGCTGGATCAT
>CAINWE010000097.1 GCA_903854365.1 Oligoflexia bacterium | reverse complement strand
GTGCTCAGCAAAGCCCTCGGCGAAACTTACTCTCAATCCCTACCCGGTACCCCGTGCAAACCCGCAGGACTCTCGGTTTTTCTACCCCAAACCAAAACTGAGTTTCAAGACCACCTCAAATCAGTCCGTGAGTCCACCTTGTATCAGAGCTTTCCACTCTTCCAAATTCAGAGCACATGGGCCGAATGGGTAAAATCTATGTACTGAGGGCCTGACACAAACTCAGAGTCCAAGCTTAAACAGTGGAGCTCACTTCTCTCCCCATTGCAAAGCCCCGCCGCGAGGAGGAGTGGCAAACGGAGGCATCGGATGTTCAGCAGGGCACTTCAGCCCAGAACCGCAGCTTCCTTCGGGCGACCAAGCAGGGCTAGCGCGACCACTAGCCGGCGAAGCTAAAGGTGACAGCTCTGCACCTGAGGCAAATCGCGAAGCCATTGGCCGAAGAGGAGGACTAGCCGCTGCCCCCGAGGGATCAGACCTAAAACTCACTATACCCGACGCCCCCAGTTCACCCTCTGAATACCTTCTCTGCCGCAACTGAGGCACCACCGACGGACTCGCTGGAACCTCATCCCCCAAACCGGACGGAAAAGCGCTCACCGAGCGAGCGACACTCAAATTCAAAGAATAGGTTTTTAAGGCTTTTAACTCGTTTGCTTGCTCCAAAGCAGAAAGCACTCTCGCTCGCCAATCGAGCTTCGCTTGAGGCGAATGCGAAACCCGTGCGATCTCAAGCTCCCCTAAAAACTCCCAATGATCCTCATCCTCTCGCATATGACGGAGCAACACAGCGGGATGAGTCAACTTAGCATCCAATGGCAGCGACGATTCAAACCCTCTTGCAAAATCCTCCCAGTCCCCCAGCACGTCGTAGGGCCACGCTGCGATCGAGGGAGCATAGAGCTTGTGCGCGGCATCCTTGCGCTTCCCCTCCTGAGGAACTACATAGCCCGTCTCGCCCCTCAATGCTTCGCAATACCGGATGTATTTAGCTTTGGCTTCTTCCGGGATGATCAAAGCAGCGAGGGCGGCTGGGTCATGGTACTTGTCCGACACCCAATCCAAGTCAATTTCTGCGCACGCAGGAATTACACCCGCGAGCTCCTCTACCTGGTAACTGAGTACGACCGCTTGGGAACAATTCATCCCTCGTCCCGAACTCCCGATAGCATCATCCTTAGGGAGCGTAGGCAATCCCACCGAACCCGCTGCATCCGCGCGCAACGGCGAGGCTCTCCGAGCGGTAAACTTCACTCGTTGCAGAAAATTTTCTACTCCCTTCTGCTTCGCATAGCCATAGAGGAGCTCTAAGCCGTCCTTGGGATGACAGAAAAAATGGGCCGCCTCTCGCTCACCCTTGGACCCTCGACCATCAAAATCTTGAAGGGCATACATAAAATTACTTCTTTTGTCGTCGTAGACCACCCGACATTTTGCCCAACTCAACATTCGGTAGAGCGCGTTCATCGCAAGCTGACTGTTCCGATTGCGATAGACCAAATAAGGCCGATCATGAGGTCTCAAGATCGTGCTAATCACCGAATGATAGCCGTCTCTCACTGCATGAGTAATGTAGGGCCCTGCTTCGAGCACACCATCTACTTCCACCCCTAACACCCCTCGATAAACTCCTACATGCTCTGCACTTCCAAAGGAGTCGATATCAAAAATAATATCTCCTGGCTTGAGGTCACTCAGAGTCAGTGACGCTAACGCAGAAAAAGGCACCAAAGAAATCAGAAAAAGAGCGAAAACAAACCGTCGAAGCTTTTGCATAAGGACGGAGAAGATACCAAATTTACCACACAAGGTGAATGAAATTCT
>CAINWE010000096.1 GCA_903854365.1 Oligoflexia bacterium | reverse complement strand
TATACTAATCCATGCATCTGCATTACCCGCAATATCCGCTTCTTATTGCGCCTATTTTGGCTATTTTCGATCCGAGTCTTATTGATCATAGCCGTCACTCGTTTATATCCGTACGTAGGTCTCATTTTCAAAATTTTCTGAATTTCAGACAGCACAAGGTCATCGTCTGGTTTTTTATAAACCATCGAGCGCTCCGCTTTCTTCAAATACAAGGTGGTTCGATGAATACCGAAAACCCTGGCAATTTTAGCTACTTTGAATTTTTTTTCGTTGATTTCTCGAGCAATTTGGCCTGCTTCAAAAGTTCTCTTTTTTTTGAAATCTCAATGGCTTCAGCCATGATGTCATTGGTCACAGCTAGATCAGCGACCTTGAACTTGAATTGCTTGTTTTCGAGCTTGAGTTTTGAAATCTCTGAAAGTAGGTCTCGAATTTTTGCTGGTGTAATAGATTCGTCGTTTTGGGTCATATTTCGCATCCACTGATAAACAGTGACTGCATGAATACCATTTTTTCTAGCAAGTTGCGATATGGGTATCTCTTGCTCTCTATATTCCTGAATTATTTGCTCTTTTTGAGTGCGACTAAATCGACTTCTCACCCCTGAGTGACTGCTTTCCATTTCCATTTTTGGCACCTTTTCTAGGTGTCGAGGTCAAACGGGGATCACGAACAAAGGAGCAGCCTAAGAAAAAGAAAGAACGCTGTTACAAAGCAATTCAGTCGACACCACGGGTGAGCCGTCTTCATGTTCTCAATAAGAGAACCGGAAAACTTAAGCCATCGACAGATGGTAAGCCGTACATGGCAAGACGCTATGAGAACTCGGAAAGAGTGACTGGTTACTTTGCTACGCTAGAAGAGGCAAAAGCCTGGCGTGATGGAAGAACTATTGAAGCAAATCCGTTTGCTCCAATCCGTAAACAAAACCCCAAGCCAAAGCTGAGAAAGGTGATTGAAGACTGGCAACGCAGACACTATTCGCCCGTGAAGAGTGGAACGATTCGCCAGTACAACAAACTTCTGAAACACCATTTTGGAAGCTTGCTGGATTATAACATGGATCAACTGACACCTGCCGTTATTGACGGCTGGCTTGATGAACTGAAAGACCCGGCGGGTTGGCGTATGAAAAACAAGAACCGCCAGTCGTTTGAGCATGAACTGTCTTTGCTTGTAACGATTCTGAATTACTACAACAACGATAGTGATGCTTATCATCACGTTAGTTTTGGAATGCCGATCGTTGCGACGGTACAGTTTTTTCAAACGCATCGCATTTCAGAAACGGCAGCCCTTCATTGGGAAGATATTCGTTTTGATTTTGAGCACCCAGAGAAATCACAAATCATCGCTCAGCGCTCGATCGATTGGCCAAGAGAAGCGCCGTACTCGACAGAGTTGAACTGGGGGTTCAAGAATTCAATTTATCTTCCCGGGGAGAAGTAGGTGCAGAGCATGTACCCTGAAGTTTTTGAAGCCTTGATGAAACTCTACAAGCCGGGCCCAGGTGGAAAAATGCAGGAACTAGTCTTTCATCACAATGGAAAGATCCTCGAGTACCGCGCAATCGAACACGCCTACGATCGTGCCTTCGCAAGAGCGGGACTTAAATTTACTGGAACCCATGTGATGATGCATGGCGGCTAAAAAGGCGTCTTCAACAAGACCGGCGGCAACTTGATTGCAACTCAACAGCAACTTGGCGTGAAGGACATGAAAGTAGTGATGACCTACGCACACGCTGACGACAAAACTCTCGAGGAGCACATTCGCTTGCAGTGGAGTCGCGCAGCCGATGAATCAAAAATTGAAAAAGAAAAGAAGGTAGAAAAACCCGAACTGGCTGTGGTTGGCTGCAGCGAGGGTGGATCAAAAAAATCTAGTGTGCAGTCAAAGGGATATTTCATAATGGCGGAGAGAGAGGGATTCGAACCCCCGGTGGAGTTACCCCCACTTCGGTTTTCAAAACCGATGCATTAGACCACTCTGCCATCTCTCCTTGCTCACCTGGTCGAAACGAGCCCTGTTATTACACTGGATTGATCTGGTTTGCAGCAAGAAACGACTTAACGATGCTGCTGGGACACTAGATAAAGCTCCCCGTCACGACGTTCAAAACCGGGGGCACCCTGCAGATAGGGATGCAAAGCCTTTGGAATCCTAATTGAACCCTCCGCATCTTGGTAGTTCTCGAGGATCGCCACAAAGGTTCTGCCCACAGCCAATCCCGAGCCATTTAAGGTATGCACCAACCGTGGCTTAGCTTGAGGCTCAGGCCGATATCGAATCTGGGCCCGTCTTGCCTGAAAGTCCTGGCAATTCGAACACGAGGAAATTTCGCGATAAACTCCCTGACTGGGTAACCAAACTTCAAGATCATAGGTCTTCGCTGCAGAGAATCCCATATCTCCCGAGCAGAGCAAAAGGACGCGATAAGGAAGCTCGAGGAGTTGCAAAATCTTCTCCGCATTGCCGACCATCTTCTCTAATTCCTCATCTGAGCTTTCCGGTTCAACGATCTTCACGAGCTCAACCTTCTGAAACTGGTGCAGTCGAATCAAACCACGCGTATCTTTGCCGTAAGAGCCCGCTTCACTCCGAAAACACGGGGAATACGCCGTCAGGTAATAGGGCAGGGAATCCGCCTCTAGGATCTCCTCCCTAAAGAGATTCGTCAGGGGAACCTCGGAGGTAGGAATCAAAAACAGCTCCCGATCGGCAACATGGGTCTTAAAAAGATCCTCCTCAAATTTTGGCAATTGACCGGTACCTGTCATGGCAGCCCGATTGACCATAAATGGTGGTATTACTTCCTGGTAGCCATGCTCAGCAGTATGTAGATCGAGCATCAACTGAATCAAAGCTCGCTCCAACCGTGCTCCTGCTCCTCGATAAAGAGCGAAGCGAGCACCAGCCATTTTCCCTGCACGCTCAAAATCCAAAACTTTCAGCTGTTCTCCCAGGTCCACGTGACTTTTCGGCTCAAAGCTAAACTGCCCAGGCTGTCCCCACCGCCGAACCTCCACATTATCCTCGCTGGAGTGTCCGACAGGCACGGTCAAATGGGGCAAATTGGGAATCCTGAGTGAGAGAGCTTGATAATTTTCTTCGACTTCCTTTAGTTTCTCATCAAGGGCCTTAATCTCGTCTCCCACCCCTCGCATCGCCAAAACCTTAGCCTCGGCCTCTTGAACCGCCTGCGGACTCGACTTGGCCAGGCCCTTAAGATGAGCGATTTCCTGGGACACTAAATTGCGCCGCGCTTTCAGAGTATCAGAGGATTGAATTAACTCCTTACGGCTCTGCGAAAGCAGCGCAACCTGAGCCACCAACTCAGCCCCACCACTGCGCTTACTTAGACCAATTTTTAACTCTTCCAGACCTTCCTGAAAATAACGCGGATCTAACATAGGCTTCCTAGCATACCATAGTGTCGCCCGCGGATGAAGTCAGAAGCAGGAACGAAAAGAGGCCCGATCAGGAGCATCGGGCTCCATCTCAATATACTTCCTAAATGCCGCGCAAGCGCTAGTCACATCTCCAGAATCGCGATAAACAATGCCTAGCCTCCGGTAATGAGCCGGGTTAGCTTGGTCAAGTGAGATCGCCTCCTTAATCAAGGTCACCGCTGCTGTGTAGTTCTGTAATTTAAAATTCGCCCAGCCAGCATTCTGCTTAGCATCTGCAGAACTAGGTGCAAGCTGCATCGCTTGAGTGAACTGTGCCAAGGCCTCACGAGCAGCATTCACCTCGTTGAGCTCGAGAAGCTCTCTACCATAGGCAAGCAGAGCCTGAAAATTAATCGAATTGTTCTGAATTTCAAGCCTAAACTCCTGGATGGCTGCTTTATGATTTCCTTGAACTGCATAAAGGGCACCTAAATAATAGTGCAAGCTGGGGTACTTGGGATAAAGCTCATAAATTTTATCCAGTTCTGCCCTGGCCTTCACAAATTCCGTCCGTTTGACAAAAATCTTATATCTCTCCAGGTAGCCCGAGGGATCTGAGAGATTTCGATCTGAATACGACTTAAAAGCTTGCAAAGCTTTCTCTAGCGCTTGCCGATCCGTCAACTCACTGTTGACATGAATCTGAGCTTGAACCTTCCAAGAATAGGCGTAATCCGGATTTGCCTGAATAGCCTGCTGAATATTTTCTTGCGCCTGCTCTAGACTTCCTTTTGCTAACTGCAGCTCAGCGATCGCAGCCAGGTATTCGGCGCGCACTGCACTTTCTCCCTTGAGCTCATCTTGAAGCGCAGATATAGCCCGCTCTATGGACTCCGTCTCCGCGATGCACTTTGCCGTACCAATCACGGCATCCACATTCAGCGGATCGAAACGAAGGGCCAATGCAAAGAAAAAAGGTGCATCCTTAAAATTCTTCGTGGACATCAGACTCTTCGCATAAGCGATATAAACTTCCGGATCAATCGAAGGCCGCGCCATCGCCTTCCTATAGAATACTTGAGCATCTAGATATCTTCCCTGCTGCTGGTAAATGTCAGCAGCAGCTTTATCGATAGCACTTTGGCTGACATCCAATTGCCGAAAGCGATCCATGGCGGCCTTAGCCTCATCCCATTCAAAACTCTGAATCAACGTCTTAATGTACTTAGACCAAATCTGAATATTATTAGGCGCCCTATCGGCGGCCAATTTATAGTTCTTCCGGGCATTCTCAACGTCGTGCAAGTAGCTGAACATATCGCCAATTTTGACCAATGGAATAGGGGATTGATCCTCGGCCTGTCTCGCCTGCAAAAAGAGGGTCAAAGCCTCATGATACCTTCCAAGCTGGACAAGTTTCTCGCCCTCGCCCAAGAAATAATACATTCGGGCCTGCCCTTGAATCGATGAAATAGAACTCCCTGTCCGGGCCTTTAGGGTATAATGCTCAAGCAGGTAAGTATGATTTTCTGGCTCCAACTCAACTGCCCTCTCGATGTCCTGATTCGCGCGCGTCCAGACACCCTGAGAAGACATGAGCTGAGAGTGGAGATAATAGGTTTCTCCCAACTCCCTGGGAGACAGCCCCCCTGAATGACTGAGGTTATAACCCAAATGCCCAGCAGCATTAGCGATCTTTCCCTGCCGGCTCAAAATCCACGACAGCTGAAGCCTGGACTTAACGTGATTTGCATTTAAAGAAATCGCTTTGTTATACTGTAAGACCGCAGCCTCAACGTCCTTCAGCTTTTCAGCAATAAGACCCTTCAGATAAAATACCTTTGCCGAAAACACCTTGTTATCGGGGGTCTGATCAATAAAACGAGCAGCGTTCACATAGTCCCCGCGAGAAAAGAAAGCAAGCGCCAGATAATAGTACATCTCGGGGCCGTAATTGCCGTGGGTTTTAGTATACTCGACAATTCGACTCTGCGCTGCCTCAGCCTTATTGACAACAACATAAAATTCAACGTCTGCGATCACTGATTCAGGTAACTCGATCGATTTTGATCGAGACATCTCAATCAGGCGTGAAATCACATCAAAATAATTTTCATCCTTATTTGAGGAATCAATAAGATTCAAATAAGAAGAAGCCAGCATTGCCAAAGATTTAACGTTGTTAGGATCAAGCGTGACGGAAATTCTGAACTTCTCTACGGCCTTTTTATAATCTGTCACGGTATCGGCAACGTAAAAGTGAAGCCCTTGATTGTAAGCATCAATACTCTTGCCGGGATCAATCTTGCC
>CAINWE010000095.1 GCA_903854365.1 Oligoflexia bacterium | reverse complement strand
TGGTGTCAGGGGTATCTTTTGGTACTAAAATCGAAATGATCCCATCCCGAAATGGGATCAGGTGAAACCGGCACTTGCGAGAGAGCGCTCCAGGGCCTCGAATTTGTCCGAACAGGATCAGCTCGCCGCGCTTTTCGATTTCCTGGACATGGAATTCTGTACCGTCAGTATTCTTTTGAGTCAGGCTGCGTCTCCTGCCTGCTTCAGGTGGATCCGTGTCGCTGGGGAATGTGATTTCTAGTGTCATGCGACGTTTTCCCGGGATTTCGAGGATCTGGTAGGCCTTGGCAGTCCCGTTGGTTAGGTGAGTGGTCACTTGGAGAACATGGACGCGGTCCGAGTAGGTTCGTTGGTGAATTCTTTCTGCTTCGTTAGAAGTCAAACGAGAGCCGTCCGGAAGTGACTCTTCGATCCAGCCATTTCGGGGGAGGGGGTCTTCAGGCATCCAGTGCGGCGATTCAAAGGATCGAGCTCCTACGGTTCGTCCAGCTTGCACGGAATTCTCGGTTTCTGCGCAAAGTAAGCCGAGCCAAAGGAGGGCGCGAAAGAGGATGGAGAGGGATGGGGTGATGCTCACTCGTTGATCCTACCTGATGTTTTGATGCATGTCGCTCGGATCTATGAATTGCAGGCGTAAACCTTGGCACTGCCCTTGCTCAAGGATCTGTCTATGGTGATGAGACTGGTTGCCCTTAAAACGTTGCCGCTGGATTTCAGTCGCCTGGATCAGGAGCGAGAGGAGTCGATGGCAGATGAGGGTGGAGTGTCGGGTGCGATCGTAGAAAATCAGGATGGTCTAGAAGTCAGGGACTGGTTCCAAATCTACGGGAAGAATCAGTCGGCGTCGCAGAACAGGATGATTAGCGAGGTGGGTGCTTAATTCCGGTTAATTTTTCGGGTGGCGCAATTGTTCTTGGGAACGACTGCTTTTGGCGGTATTGGATGAAAATGTCCAAAAAGGCTGCTTCCACTTCGACCCGACTCAATCATCTTTTGGCTGAATTGAAACAGTCTAAACTTCGGGTCACCGAGTCTCGGGTTGCGATTTTAGAGGCCCTGGTAGACCATCACGGCCCCTTTACGATCGAGGAGATTCATTCTCAATTCACCGCAAAATCTTGCGATTTGGCGACAGTCTATCGATCCATGGCGAGTTTAGAGAAAACGGGAATGGTTCGTCGGTGTGAATTTGGAGACGGAACGGCGCGGTTTGAGCTCTCCGAGCGTGAGAGTCATCATCATCACCACGTAATTTGCAAGCGATGCCGTCGGGTGGATGTGCTTGATGATTGTGAGCTAAAAGAAATCGATCGGATCGCTCAAAAACGCGGCTTTGCGGAGATTTCTCACTCGCTTGAGTTTTTTGGGGTTTGTCCGAATTGTCAAAAATAAGTAAAATCTTTCGAAGGCCGTTTCCTACTTGACCACGAATCGGGGTAAATGAGCGCCGATTCGGGTTGTGATTTCATAATGGATCGTTTGAGCCCAGTTCGCAAGTGACTCTGCAGGGATGGTCTCCTTACCGTCTGAGCCCAAGAGGATTGCCTCAAGTCGCGTGGTTTTGGTTTTGATTTGAGTCACGTCGACAATAATGTGATTCATCATGACTCGGCCGACGACTGGGCAGCGTTTTCGGTCGATCAAAACATGAGCCTTTCCAGAGGCCATTCGCGGATAGCCGTCAAAATAGCCCACCGGAAAAACAGCAATCTGGGTATCTTGGGTGCACCGATACGTGCAGCCGTAGCCAACATAACTTCCCTTCTTAATCCATTTTACGACTTGGCTTTTGCATTTCCACGAGAGTACGGGTTTCAGTTCGGGCAAGGTTTTTAGAATCAGTTTAGACGAGATTCGAGCTTCAACAGACGGCCAAAGGCCGTAGAGCGAGATTCCGACCCGGGCAATGCTGAGGCGTGCTTCGGGTAAAATCATTGCTCCGGCGCTGGCGCTGAGATGTTCCTCTAAGGGGTGCTGAAGCCTAAGGAATTTTTTGAGGCGGGCGGCCATATTTTTAAATTCTTCCAGTTGTCGCAGAGCATAAGACTGTTCCGTGACGTCTTCGGTATTGGCGAAATGTGACATAAGACCGACGATAGAGAGAGTTTTACGGGCCGGCTTTAAAAAAGCGAGCTCCCGAAGGAGATGCTCCGGACGGAATCCTTCGCGCGCTAGCCCAGTGTCAAGATGCACATGAACCTTGAGGGCGAGAGATTCCCTTTGGAGGGTTTTCCAGTAGTTTTGCCACTCGAGGCCTCCGATGACGACTTCGATTTCTTCTTGAGCGCAGCGGAGGGCTTCAGCAAGAGAAATAGCTCCGATCACAATAAGGCGAGATGGAGTCCAATCGCGCTCTCGTTCCCAACCTCGGATTTGGAACGCATCTTGGGCCGAGATCAGGTAGATGGCGTCTACGTGGGATCGAACTTCAGTGAGCACCTGTAGGAGTCCGTGCCCGTAAGCGTTGCCTTTGAGAACAGCTCCGAGTTGGAAGCTTTTCTTTGAAATTTTTCTGAGAGATTGAATGTTTTTGTGGAGTGCCCCGGAACTGATCTCTATCCAAGAAGTGTAGTTTTGACTGGCGTCTTTTAAGACGCGTGCTGGGGGAGGAATGCAGAGTTTGGGAGGTTGGTTTTTTGAGAATTTTTTTAGCCCGATTCATTGCCATGACCTTAAGCTTAATCAAAATTTAAAAAAAAATCGAACTGAGCTGTGACTTGCCATTTTTCCTTCAAATGAACTTCGCAAAGGCCAAGCCTGCTCAGTGTTTTCCCTTGTTTTGATTTGACTCGTTGCGCAAACTTTGAGAGTAACCTCCGACGAGGCCGCTTTTATGTTCGATCTTGTAAGGAAGCAGTTCGGTTCCTGGATATGCGGGTTATTGTTGATGGGGGAGCTAGTCTTGGCTGCTTGGGCTTGCGCGTCCGACCTACCTAAGCAAATTTCAGGGTTAGACTTGGTTTCTGGCAAAAATGTGACGTATTCTCTCGAGGGTTCGACGCGTGCCACTGTTTTGGTTTTTTTGTCGACTCGGTGCCCGTGTTCGGCGAGTCATCAAGGTGTGCTGAGTGAGCTTGCTCAGGAGTTTGGTCCTAAAGGAGTTCGAGTCTTAGGCCTTCACTCGAATGCGAATGAGAGTGTAGAAGAGGCAGCGCGCTTTTTTTCTCATGCCCAGTTTTCCTTTCCCGTCATCCAAGACCCCGGAGCCGTATTAGCAGATCGGTTTGAAGCGGTGCAAACCCCTCATGTTTTTGTGTTGAGCCCTCAGGGTGAAGTTTTATTTCAGGGAGGGGTGGATAATAGTAAGTCCGCAGAGAAGGCGACACGGCCATTTTTGAGGGAAGCTCTGAATGAAATTGTCGAGGGGCGACCTCCGAAGGAGAAAAGTGTTCGTGTTTTAGGTTGTCAAATTCAGCGACCGTAGTCGTGCAAAAATGGGAAGGGCGATGCTGAAAGTGAACGTATGGACAGTTGTATTACTGAGTCTTTGGATGAGCGAGTGTTCGACGTGGGCTGGGCAGATTGAAGCACCCAGAGTCGGAGCAAAGAGAATCAATTGTGATTTGAATTTTAAGAAACTCAGACTTTGTGGTTCGATTTCTTGGGTCAAGCCTCCTCATTCCGTTGAGATGATGACTGCCAAAGATGCAGCTGAACTGATGCTTGAGCTGAAACCTCTCGATCAAGCTCAGGCGGAAATTCCTTCGGATTTGGAACTGTTTGTGAAGCCGACGATGCCATCGATGGGCGGCCACGGTACCGAGCCCACCCAAGTCGTGCGCGAAGGTGCCTCATTTCGGATTCGTGAAGTTTTTCTGAGTATGCCTGGTGAATGGCGCTTTCGATTTAGGTTCAAAAAGCGGGACCGGGAGTTGGATCAGGCTTTTTGGGATTATGAGTTGAAAGCCGGAAAATAAAATGTGGAAATTTTACCGAAAAGTCATGTTTTTATTAGTAGGGGTAGGGTGGGTGAGCGTCTTGATTCAGGTGGCTTGCTCCCCTTTGTCTCGCGTCGCGTCTCAAGAAAAGTCTGCCCAGGTACTCGTTTCTTCGAGCGAAAAGAAATGCACCGCGGACTCAACGTTCTCTGAGGCGCCTTCTTCACGGCATCCGAATCGAGGGGTTGACCTGAAGACATTGGGTGTCACGGCCGAGCTGAGTTTTCTGGAAAACCCTGTTTTGAGCGAAGAGTCTGCTCGTGTGGTCCTTCGCTTGTGGTCTAAGGTCGGGCAACCGGGCGGGTGGGATACAAGCTCACTAGAGCTGCCGAGTCAAAGTGCATTACTGAAGGTTTCGTTGAAGCCCCCATCGGGGACGTGCGCTGGGTGTTTTGTTTTGGTCGACCTGTCGAGTCGTCGTGAAGATGAGCTAGGGTTTTTCTACGAGTTGATGGATGTCGTTTTTTACGAACCTGGAACGTGGACTTTCAGGATTTTTCTCGTGGATTCGCAGACTAAGAAAGTCATTGATGAAGTTTACGATCAGATTGTCATTTGAACTGTGTGTGGGTTTGATGGGGTTGATCTGGGCTGTGAGGCCTGGCTTGGCCTGGGGTGCAGCTTGCTGCGCACGAAGTGCGGCGGCACCTTTTCTGATTCTCAGCGATGATGAGGCTCAATTGAATGTAGGCGTTTCAGGGGTCGACGCAGTCGCTCAAGCTTCGGATGAGCAAGTATATTTCAGAAATCCAGCGACCACCGATTTTACCAGTCAGTTGAGGATGGATGCCGCAACCCTGGTGACGGATCGATGGCAGGTCGGAGCGAGTGTCGCTTGGGTGGGGCGCTCGGTGGGATTGAGCTCCAATCCAGATTTTAGATTTGGATTAGGCGATGTGCGCCTGAGCTTGGGCTACGAGGTTCTCCCCAATTGGAGTTACTCGGTATGGCGGCCTCAAGGGTTTCTTTTTTCGGTGGTGAGTTTTCCCACCGGTCGTTCAAAATACGAAAAGCAGGATACAGCCGCTGAGGTTACCGGACTGGGATTTTATTCGGTTGGATTTGGGGGTATTTTTCTCAAGCGCTGGAACTCGTTAGATGCCTTTGTTCTAGGAGAATTTCATTATTCTTTGCCAAGAAGGATTGAAAATGGACTCGCATCTGAGACTGTCGTTCCGGGAGTGGGTGCAAGCGCAGGACTAGGCCTGGGTTGGAGTCCTGGGGGGGGTGCATTACGTGTAGGTTTACGGTTGCAGCCGCGGATCGATCAAATGCCTAAGGGGCAGGCGTTCTCGGGGATTCAGGAGTCGGCGCGTTGGATCTCGAACTGTGACACTGGCTTAGATCTGAGTTACATGGTGGGTAATACAGAGACCATAATGCTTTCTTATACAGATCAAACCTTGCTAGGGTACGCTATCAATACTAATTTAAATCGGGTGCTGGCTTTGAATTTTCAGCATCGTTGGGAGAGGTAAATTGGCAAAAAAAACGAGTAGGATGCGATTCTTTGTTTTGTTCTGGGTGGGGATGATTGCGGGTTGTCAGTCGGCAGTCCTGCAAATCAAGACAGATCAGGCCAATAGTACTGAGACTTTAGCAAAACCGTACGTGGTTCTAGTGTCCTTGGACGGGTTTCGGTCGGACTACGTGGACTTGTACTCACCTCCGTTTTTGAAAGAATTTCGACAAGAGGGAGTCGCCGCTGAAAACATGATTCCAGTTTATCCGTCGAAGACCTTTACAAATCATTTGAGTATTATCACTGGTCTCTATGCTGAGAATCATGGCATTGTTGCGAATTCGTTTTTTGATCCAGAGCGAAAAGAAATGTATTCGTTGTCGAATCGAGCCAATGTTACGGATGCGACCTGGTACGGGGGTGAGCCGATTTGGGTTACTGCTGAAAAACAAGGGATGCTTTCAGCGACCTATTTTTGGCCGGGTAGCGAAGCGGCGATTGGCGGCGTGCGGCCGACCTACTTTTATGACTTCAATAAGGCGACAGAGCCTGAAGTCCAAACTAAACAAGTCGTTCAGTGGTTGAAACTCCCTGAGGACAAACGACCGCATCTGATTTCTATTTATTTTCATCATGTAGATACTGCAGGGCATGCATTTGGGCCGAATTCGGAACAGACTAAAAATGCAGTTTTGAAGCTCGATCGGGTTTTGGGTGATTTTTATCGCGACTTAAAAACCTTGGCTTTGCCTGTTTATTTAGTTCTTGTGTCGGATCATGGAATGCAGGCATTAGATCCGTCTAAGGTGATCTATGTTGAAGATTTGGTGCAGGTAGGCGATGCTAGGCTAGTGGGTGATGGCCCGCAGATGATGGTCTATGCAAAGAGCTCAACAGAAGCTCTCCGGATTTATTCCCAGCTGAAAAAGGCTGAAAATCATTTTAAGGTTTACCAGAGAGCAGATTTGCCTCCAGAGTACCATTTGGCAAAAACCCCTCGCGCGGGTGATCTCGTCATTGTTCCCGAAGCTCCCTATTCTCTGGCCAAAAGCCGTCAGAGCGCAAAATTTGAAGCCGGCGCCCATGGGTATGATCCTCAAAGCACCTTGACGATGCGGGCGATTTTTTATGCTTCAGGTCCTCAGATCAAGTCGCATTTTCAGATCAAGCCGTTTCGGAATGTGAACGTTTTTCCGTTTTTAGCGCATATTCTTCAGTTAAAGACCCCTGCAAAGCTGGATGGGAGTTTGGACGTTCTTTCTTCGGCGCTTAAGTAGGGGAGTCTGATGGAGCGGATTTGGGCAGTTTGAGGAAAGAGCTACTGCGGTTCCGTCCTTGTTTCTTTGAATAGTAAAGTGCTTGATCGGCAGCCTTGATGACTTCTTCTGGGGTTTTTCCGGCTTCTGGAAAGCTGGCGACTCCCACGCTTACGCTGACTTTTCCAAGAGGTTGTTCGGTTGCGAATTGAAAAGGGTGGTTTTCGATGAGTTTTCGATAGCGCTCGGCCGTAGCCATGCCCCCTTCGTCTCCCACCTCTGGACAGAGGATAATAAACTCTTCGCCCCCGTAGCGAGCGTGGAAGTCCGTGCTTCGCCCATGGTCTTTGAGCAGTTTTCCAAGAGTTCTCAAGAGTTGGTCACCCGCTGGATGGCCGTGGCTGTCATTGTAATGTTTGAAGTTGTCTACGTCAAAAAGGACTACGGCATAGGGACTCGAGGATCGAGTAGCGCGATCCGATTCCTCTTTGATTCGAGCCCTAAACCGTCGGATATTGTTCAGCTGCGTGAGCTCGTCGGTAGTCGAGAGGAGTTCCAGTTTTTCATTCAGCGTTCTGAGCTCGGCCATGTAGGCTTGCAGAACTCGCTGATCTTCTTTCTCCTTG
>CAINWE010000094.1 GCA_903854365.1 Oligoflexia bacterium | reverse complement strand
TCTTTCGACTGAATTAGATACGGAAAGGACGATCGACTCTAAACCCGACCTGGGGCTTCGTTCTGCACGAACCGAGATACCTTTATCTAGTTTGGCATCGCGGAGCTGAAACAGGATGTCGGTTAAAGCCATGGGGATCTGTGGCCGGTATTTATGAGGAACTTCAAACCAAATTTCGTATTCATGACCCACCACTTTGAATTCAATATCGATTGAGACTTCATCCTTGCTTATTCTGACATCCGGGCGGTGGACAACCTTCTCCTTCTGAAATTTGGTGGGTTCGATCTCCCATTTCCAGCCACTTAAATTCTTAAGAGAGTGAGTTAAAAACTCTTTTGATATTAATTCGTCGAACATCTTTTCGTACTTGGCTGAATACTTTTGGGATGAGTTTTCATACCAGCTAGATTCACTAACCTCCGGCAACACTCGAGCGATAAATCGATCCCATGTTTTCAGATAAGTCCCCCGGTACTGCTCTTTAATATTTACTCGGAAGTTAGTCTCGCTCAAGAAATTCTCGCGGACCTCAAGTAGCCATGCCTTCAAGTCATCCCGAGTTGATAACAGCGAATCCCAGAGTTTTGTTTGATCATTATCGGCTCCGATTGATTCGATGACCGCCATGATGTGCTTAAACTCGTGCTGCATCACGGTTTTTTGTTTGCGAGCTTGACCAAGATCATCGAAAATTGAGTGCGCTAGATAGTTAAGCCGAGCACTCAACTCCATTAATTGTTCTGCAGCGCGGCTATCTTTATTAACTCCACTATTGCGCTGCAGCTCACGGTCAATCTGAACTTTGACCTGGTCAAGAACATCCTGCAAGCGTCGGAGGCCAGGTCCTGATGCTAAAGAAGCATTAGTTATGCGTTTCAAATCGAGGTATCGATCGAGGAATACTTCGAAATCACTTCCAAGTGACGCCCCTAGCTCTTTGAGAGAAACCTTTAGGCGTGCGATGAGCACTTCAAGTTCTTGTTGGACCTTTTGCTCGATTGGATCTAGCGCAGCTTCCCGCTCTTGCTGGGCGAGCTCTTCTAGGGCGCGGGCAACTTCAGAGCCCAGCATCGGTGGCTTGAATTCAAATATTGGCTGCTTCTTCATGCCAGAAAAATATCAGACCTCACAACTTTTGACAACTTATAGAAGTTGGGAATATCTTACGCTCCACGCTTGTTGGAGACATCAACACACTTTGCAAAAGTTGTGAAGTGACCATACAGACGATATTTACACAGAGATGAGGAAGAAATGCATGGAAACACCAACGCTTTTGCAATCAGCGCCCAGCCTCAGCAGTTCGTCGCCTACTGCGATGCCTGCCCAGCCCGGGCCCAGTTCCGCCTCAGCCTGCCATTCGGTGAGCTGGACTTCTGTAACCACCACTTCAACGCAAATAAGGGTCGGCTCCTCGACCTGGCAGGTCAAATCATCAGTGCGCCGGACGGTTACGTTATCGAGCCAGATCCCCTCCCCCAAGGTCAGTGGTCACAGCTTGAATTGCCCTTCGGCGACGAAGTAGAGAAGGGTCGTTAAGCCATGATTAGCGAAAAGGCAGAGAATGTTCTGATCCG
>CAINWE010000093.1 GCA_903854365.1 Oligoflexia bacterium | reverse complement strand
GGTCGCTCCGCCTACGACGTAGACCTGATGAGGTTTCACAGTCCGCTCTACTTGGCTGCATCATTTGCAGGTACGGATATCGGTGCGGATCAGGGTAAGGGTTTGAAGATCGTGCAGATGCTGCTCGAGCACGGTGCCAGAGTGGATGGACCTCCCGCTGTCGACGGCGTGAAGGAGGAAACTCCGCTCGCTCTTGCAGGGGCTTTAGGAAGAATCGATTTAGCCAAACTCTTGCTTTCAAAAGGGGCGAATTTGGAGTCGGCAGTGGCGATGAATTTAGAACGCCGGTTCCCCGATGCAGCAGCTTTTTTGCTGAATGTCGCCCATAATCCAGACGCGCGACTCGCCCCTCCGTCGATGGCGCCGATGAGGGCCAGCTCGGAGCGGGCTTGTAGTCCATTGACGCGTGACTCTTTTCATCAATTGAGAGATTTTTTGAAAGGGGATGTTCTCAAAATTTCAGGATTTTATTTCCTGGACCTTGCTCATTCGTCCGCGACTGTGGGAGTCGCTCGGGAGGCATTTGCTAAAATCAAATCGAGCCCTAAGCCCACCTTGAAATTTCGTGTGGACGAGCGCACCTCGATTGCAGACATTCTCGAGGGTGCGCTGAGTGCTGGGAACGATTTGATAGTCGGGGAGATTCATTCTCACGCTGCCCCTAAAAAAGCGATCATCGATCATATGGATATCTTACGAAAACACGGGGCAGCGATTGCACTGGAGCACATTCCGCGAGTACCGTATCAAGCCATTTGGAATCAGTATTTTACGGACCCGCATCCTGACGCGGTGATGCCGGAACCTTTGGCGGACGAGTTGAGGCGTCAAGATGCCGGTCATGGAATATTCTCAGCGCCTGGGTCGATGGATGGATTGGCAAGATCTCCCTACGGCTATTACGCTCTTGCGATCGAAGCCAAAAAAAAGGGAGTTCCCTTGATCTTCTTTGAGACGACTGGATCTAAAATGGCTGGCTATCATCGCCTAGGTGGAAGTGAGAACGGATTTGATCGGATGGGAGCGATGAATTGGGTCGAGCACACGGTGGTCAGTGCGGAGCGTGGAGATCGGAAGGTCGTTCATTTTGTGGGGAGCGCGCACTTACACTCTCGTCATGGGGCTCTGGGCCTATCCGAACTTTACGGGCATGCGCCGACGCTGGTCATTCATGACGGCTCCGCTGCTGAGGCTCTGCCTAATCAGCTGGGGGTGAACCAGGGGGACGAGGGGGTCATTGCCGATGTGGTAGTCACCCCAGCAAAAATTCAATTCGAGCCTCAGAACGAGGCTATGCCCTCGAAGCGCTCCAGAGCGGGGGCGGGCGGCTCCGCTGGTGGTGGTGGCGCAGAGTAAATGCTGGAGTGTCTTCCGTTGGTACTGACATGCATTTCAAATTCGACTGCCCGTTATTTTTAAATTCGACTGTTCTTCATTTTAAATTCGACTGTTCGTCAGGCACTTGTCAAAAACTTCGACGATTTTGAAGTCGAATGGGTAAGTGAGTCTGTGCTGAATCAGGTCGCTCTCCTCTTCGTTTGATTGCAGTAGGACTCTGTTTTGGTTTCCGTTTGATCTCCTTGGGGTTCCCGGTTTGTCTGTCGTCAGTCCTCTGGCACGATTTCGGTGGCAGGTTGAGCCTGCTGGCACCTTACTTGCTTAGCCAAAAGCTGTGAAGTGAGGTACGTGCGTGGAATCTAGTGAACAGTCCAAATCGAATGCTAAGTTGAGCTCCAAAGAACAAGTGATGAATGTGAAGGTGTCGGGCGACGTTGAGAAAAAAGTCGTTCAGCTGCATAAGATTCAAAAATATTCATTTGCAAATCATGCTTGGGGTAAAGACCAGAAGCTGCTCAAGTATAATCTCCTCTTAGTTCCTTCCTCTAAAAACTATACGGTTTTACTTGCCCTCGGTAAGCGCTATTCTCGGCTGCCACGAGCAGTCTAAACGAGATCGGTGCGACTCAAAATGTGTTTTGGGTCCGTGCTGAGCCTATGCTATGGGTCTGGGATGTCCAAGAGTTCGAGTTCAACGCGATTTCTCCCTTGTGGTCGCCCGAAAATTTTTGAGTCTAGGCAGCCGAATCAAGAGCTTTTGGAGGTCTGGCAAACTCAGCTCAAGAGCTATTTGATTGCTCAAGGGCTGAAGTATACCCATCAAAGGTGGAAGATCGCTGAGCTGATCCTGTTGACGGGGGGGCACCTCGATGCTCAGGGCTTGGTTGAGCAGGTGAAGAAAAAACACAGTGGGATCGGCGCTGCGACGGTCTATCGGAGCATTAAAGTCCTGTGTGATGCCTCGATTCTCAAGGAGTCTCTGACGGACGCGAATGGCAGGGTCGTCTATGAGCTTTATGATCAAGCCCATCATGACCATATTGTTTGCTTGGACTGCGATGAGATTTTTGAGTTTCACGACGAAAAAATCGAGTTGCAGCAAAGTGCAGTGGTTCAGCAGTTAGATTTTAAGGAAGTCAGGCATCGGCACGTGGTTTACGCTCATTGTTCCTTTCGGGATGCGAGTCGCTAACCCGTGGCTTCTCGGAAGTTGAGTCGGAGCGCTGAAGAATCGAAACCGATCAGCCACCCTCCTCGACCTCCAAACGATCGGTATTTTGTGCCGGATCTTTCGCCCGAGGCTCATCCAGTATTACGGAAAGGAAAGCCAAGATACCTCTTTGTTGCCGAGTCTCCTCACGTCCAGGAGGTAGAGCCAGTGTCGAAGCGGTTGAGGCGACCGTTGTGTGGCGCTGCTGGGAAGCAATGGTGGGGACTTCTGTCCCGGCTTTTGGAGCCAGGTGTTCAGATCGGATCATCGGGACGAATCGAGGCGACTGAGATGGATCTGTCGTTGGTGTCACTTCTGAAGTTTTGCAGTAAGCACCAGACCGTGGTGATGAATGCCGTGCAATACCCGCTCGATCCCAAGGTGGCTCAACGTTTTCCTGATGCAGATCCTGCGAAGAATTTGGGTTTTAGTAAAGTGAGCGGACCCGACTCCTATAAAAAAAGGAAGCAATCCCTTCAGGTCACGGCGGCGATGGCCTCTCTGAGGAGTCGCCTCATGCATCCTACGGTGAGCGGGCTTCCTGTTTACTCGTTGGGGAATGACTCGGAGTGGTGGGTTCGCCAAGCTTTAGGGGAGATGGATTTTGAGCAGCGTTACGCCGGAAAAATTCCTCACCCTTCCGCCTGGTGGCGGCGAGGAGGGAGCTTTGGCAAAATTGCTGAGGCCCAATTGCAGGACATATTCAAAATCAGCAAATGAGCAAATCAGTTTACCAGAGTATGCCGCCCATGGCTTCCCTGAATTCCTGAAGAGTCGTCGTATTGAGATCGTCTGCCCACGCCTGCCAAAAAGATTTTGGGATCGGCTTCTTGGGTTTTCTAGGCAACAGGGGTTCCGTTTTTGAGTCTTTCTTGTGGACGGCTTCTTCCTTCTTTTTGGTAAGGAGAGGGGTGAAAATTCCTCGGACTTCTGGTCTTGGGGATTCTTGCAGGGACTTCTGCAGGAGTTCTCGGTGTGAGTGGAAGGGCTCTGCTTCGGGAGACGCTACAGAGTCTCCGTCCTGCCGTCTTTGGGGAGATTCTTGAGGAGATTCTTGATTGGGACTACTCAATGAGGTCGACGCATCCGTTTCGGCGTACACCGATGGGCGCTCGTAGGCCCAATCAAAAGCAGTTTCGCCGTCATGTTCGATGAGGCGGGTGACATGGTGGATGTTGTCTTGCAGCCAGTTGAAAAATGGCGCATTTTTATTTTGTTCCGAGTCCGCGTCATTTGAAGGAGACGTGACCCAATTGACGTCGTCAGTGAACCATTTGCAGAAATCAATGGCTTCACCAAAGTGAATGGCTCGATACCAGATTGGGTTAGGTTTTGAAGGATCTTGGCGGTCTGCCAGATCTTCGTTGCGTCGGCGATGGAGAAAATCCATATTAAATTTTTTAAAAAGTAGCTGCGGAATAAATTCTATTAATGGGATCTCAGCTTGATTGATGGCTTTCAGGCTTTCGATGACGCTTTCTGGAGGCACAGGGCGCCTTTCGTAATGATCTTTCATGAGCCCACCCATTTTTCCGATTTGGTCCAGATAGGTAGAGACTAAGTCTAATAGTTTTTTTTCGTTGGAGTTATCCTTGGGTGTCAATGCTTGGAGTTCGTCTCGCAGGGTCTTCGCACCCTCAAATTCGACAGCAAAAAATTTTACCATCGACTTGAGTGAAGCATGGGCTGAGATGCCTAAACAGGTTTGAGAAATTAAAAGTAGCCCGATGAAAAACCCAGTTTTCATAGGAGATCCCCCGATCCACGGTCCAGAGCTTAGGAGAATTTCGAAGGGCAGTCCACTTATTTTTATGCTGAAACGCATTAATGTTTTACCCATTAGCCTAGTTTGGATAAAATATGAGTGCTTGTTGCAGTCAATTCTTTGGGTTAGAACTAATTCAATAGTTAATTTTTTTAGGAGCATTAAACATGGGCACTCTCGGAACGGTTCAGAAATCAAAAGTAAAAAATCCTGCTTTGGCAGAACAAGGGCGATTAAAGATAGAATGGGCGGAGAGTCGAATGCCCGTCTTGATGAAGCTTCGAGACGAAGCGAAGAAGACGCTCCCCTTGAAGGGAATGAGAATTGCGGGTTGCCTCCATGTGACTAAGGAAACCGCAGTGCTCGTGCGTACGCTCAAGGCAGCTGGAGCCGAAGTGTCTTGGTCTGGCTGCAATCCATTGTCAACGCAAGATGATATTGCAGCTGCACTGGCGGAAGAAGTTGCGATGTACGCTTGGCATGGGATGAATAAAGAGGAATTTTATTGGGCGATCGAGCGGACCTTGGATTTCAAACCGACTTTGACCCTCGATGACGGTGCGGATTTGATTTTTACGGTGCATTCGAAATTCCCAGAGTTGGCTAAACACGTGCTGGGTGGGACCGAAGAAACGACAACGGGCGTTCATCGTTTGCGCGCGATGGCAAAAGACGGCGCATTGAAATATCCAGTCATCGCCATTAACGATGCCGAGACCAAGTGGGATTTTGATAACGTTTACGGCACCGGTCAAAGCTCGATTGATGGAATTATTCGGGCGACCAATGTGCTTTTGGGTGGGAAGGTTTTCGTCGTAGCTGGATTTGGTCACTGCGGTCGAGGATGCGCGATGCGAGCTCGCGGGATGGGTGCCCGTGTCGTTGTTACTGAGATTAAGCCAACTGCAGCGCTGAAAGCCGTATTAGAAGGCTACGAAGTCATGACGATGGACGAGGCCGCTAAAATTGGCGATATTTTTATTACCGCAACGGGGATGAAGGACGTTATTGTCGATCGTCATTTTCGTTCCATGAAGAGCGGCGCGATTATCTGTAATACAGGTCATTATGATTGCGAAATTAACTTGGGTCAGCTCAAAGAGTTGGCTGATCATTCGCGTGAGATTCGACCTAATAACGAAGAATATGCTTTCAAAGATGGAAAGAAAATCTTTGTCTTGGCTCAAGGGCGTCTCATTAACCTGGCAGCCGCTGAAGGGCATCCTTCTGAAGTGATGGATATGTCGTTCGCAAATCAGTTTTTAGGAATGGTTCGCTTGGCAAAAGAGGGGAGTTCGATGAAGCCGATGGTGTACGATATTGATCCAGCGCAAGATCAGGAAATTGCCCTCGTGAAGTTGAGTGCGCTCGGAATGAAGTTAGATCGCTTGACGCCCGAGCAAGCTCGGTATGCGGATGATTACTCCGCGGGCACTTGAGCTAGGTTTCGAATCGAGTTTAATCAGAAACTTTAGGAAGCCTCGGCAGCAATGCCGGGGCTTTTTTCTACTCAGGATGGGACTCTGAGTGTGGGAGCTTTACCGGGATTTTGCTTGCTGATAGTCCTCAGGCGCAACATAGATTCGAGAAATGGTGCGTTTTTGAGCGTATTTTTGAAAAAGATCGGTGCATTCTTCTAAGGGAATGTAGCGTGCGGGTTGGTAGAGGTTGTCGTACCGCACGAAGATGGGGTCTTCCGGGCGAAGAAAGTACTTGGAAAGTTCACTGGTTGAAGTGACTTGAAGGAAATGAATTTTTCGGGTTCTCAAGTCCTCAGCGATTTGAGTGAGGAGTTTCTTTTCTTGGGCTGCGTTTTGGTTGGAGGCCGGAATGCCGCTGTGGAGTTCGATCAGCATTCGGTAGGGGTTTTTCTGAATCATTCTTTGCGCCCATGGATTGCTACTTTGGGCGAGGTGAGTCGCGAGGTGGGCGTCGTTAGTTTGGCAATAGCCGTCAATTTCAGAAGGAAGTGTGTAGGTGCAATCAGGACTCCTTAGGTATTGGGCGAGCATCTCGTCGTAGACCACGGTTTTGTGATGAAAGTACACCATGAGGAACATGTGAAAGCGGGAGAGGAGAAAGTCTTCGAACGCATAGAGAGCACGATGTTCTAAGCAGAGGAAGGCTTTGTCTTGATGGATATGGTAGGTCAGATGAGCTAGGATCCAATTAAAATCGAATTGACCATAGCTGACGCCCGCATAGAGGCTATCTCGTCTGAGGTAGTCCATACGATCAGCGTCGATTTCGCTGGAAATGATCTGCTTGAGGATGGGGCGGAAATCGATTTTTTCAGTTGAGCTGTGTTCATGATCCCCTTGAGAAGTCGAAAAAAAATCGTCTTGAATTTGAATCGTGGGGTCAATGAGTGAGGCCACGTGAATTGGCTTAAAGCCGCGTGAGCTCCCTGATGTTTCCATGAGTTGAGTCAGCGGCGAGTCGAGAATGATTTTTAAAGTGTAGTCCTCGTGGGTGGCTTTACGCAACGGGTCGGCGACAGGGACCTCTTGAGGGAGTTTTAGGAGGCGAACCTCGGGCATGGCAAACTCAGTCGTATGGGAGAGAGGTCCATGGCCGACGTCGTGAAGAAGGGCTGCTAGGCGCAGAGTCGCTCGCCAGCGATCGAGGGTGTCGGTTGGGATGAAGTGTGGCTTGACTGGATCTCGAAAAATTCGATCGAAGACCTGTGTTGCTGTGTGCATGGCGCCGAGACTATGGGCAAAGCGGCTATGAAGAGCGCCTGGAAAGGAATTTTCAGCGAAGCCGGTCTGCTTGATCTGGCGGAGTCTCTGGAACTGGCGAGACTCGATCAGCGGGATTTCTTCTGGGTCGACGGCAATGATGCCATGAACTAAGTCTCGAATTTCCATTTTGGATCGATGAGTTGGGAGCTAGCAAGAGGTTTAAAGATTGCTCCTGCTAGCCCAAAGTTGAGAATCGGATGAGATCTACTCTTCTGACTCGTCATGCATACCATGACTGCGATGTCCAAACCCTGATCCGAAAGCCGATCCGAGTGCGCCACCAGCGAGGCCGCCACCGAAACCGCTGAGGGTGGATCCCACTGCAGAGCTCGATGATGTTGCAGGAGGGGTGGAAGTTAGTGTCGGTTGGCGCATGGCTTGAGTGGTAGTGGTCGCACGGGAGGTTCTAGGAGCAGCTTTGCGAGCAGGTGCTGCGCGTCGCGCGGCTTTTCTCGGTGCTGCGGCTTTACGGGCAGCTTTTTTTACAGGCTTGGATTTAGCAGCAGTCTTCTTTGGGGCAGCTTTTTTAGCGGCCTTTTTCTTAGCAGCTGGTTTTTTAGCTGCTGAAGCTGCCATCTTTTTCTTGCCTCGGGCTGCGGCCTTGCTCGCTACCTTTTTAGCAGCTGCTTTTTTTGGCGCTGGTTTTTTGCCTTTTGCTGATTTCTTTGCTGGTTTTTTTGCCATTTTCTTTCTCCAAATAATCGAAATAAATAATTCTTCTATTTCGAAAATACCCACAGGTATCCACGCAATGCAACAAGTAATTCAGTGCTTGATGTTTGGAAGGTCTAAGTTGCTTTCTGCATCCCCGGTGATTGCGTTTGTGGGAGGAGTCTGGCCACTAGAGCCCGCACTCATTTGTTGGAGTGAATCGAATGAGACAAATTTTACGCTGTAGCCTACGCGTCCCTCTCTGCGGAGGTCAGAGCGACGGGGTTGATTCCACGAAGTTTTAAAATCAGAAGGGTTACCTTTTTCTAAAAATAAATTGGGATCACCCCCGAGTGGTGCTCCAGGGAGTCCACCTTTGGTCGGCCCTAAGAAGGGATTAGTAATGGTTGCGATGTTTCGATTTTCATTGTTTTCGCCCTGCCTCACTTCTGAAAGTGTCGTTGAGATGTAAGTTTCAAGCGACTGAGAGATCGATTTCTGGAGTTCATCAAACACGCTTCCTAGGCCAGGTTGGCTAGAGTCTACGAAGAGAGCACTCACTGCAGTTTGAATTTCCTGAGAAGTGTTGGTTTGTTGATCGGGAGGAAAAATCGGTGCCCAGAACGCTGCAATTTGATCGCCACTAAAATTTTTGATGAAGGAGTCTTGTTCGTCGTTGATAATATTGTATTTGTTTTTTTCCCAGGGGTTAGGTGCCATGGCTTGTGCATAGGCTTGTTGAATCATGTCGGATGTGAT
>CAINWE010000092.1 GCA_903854365.1 Oligoflexia bacterium | reverse complement strand
GAATTGCCCAATGATCCGGAATGGACTGAAAAAGAGAGAAATTACAGAGATACTGATCCGCCAAATGCTTATTCAGCGCTTCCACTTCATCTGGAACATATTTGAGGCCGGCCGCATTTTTATGAATCACCTTACAAATCTGCCAAAACAAATATTCCACTTTTGCTTTATCTTCGAGTGAGAGAAAGCCAAGCTTGAACATGCTCAATGCTTCATCTTTTCTCTGAACTGCATCATGAAAATGCTCGAGCAAATTCTTTGAGGAAAGATGCTTCGATAAATAACGCATCTCCTTGACGACGTCCTCTTCGTCCGGAGTTTCCTGCATCGCAGTAGGTGTCGCTCCTACCTCAATATTGCCAAATACATTCACCACTAATACTGAATGATGCGCAACCAGCGCCCGACCACTCTCGGAGACAATATCAGGCTCTGGAACCTCTTCAGCCTGACAAATTTCCTGAATCGAATACACAACATCGCTGACATACTCAGCCAAAGAATAATTAATCGAGCTGTCAAAACTGGTCCTAGAACCGTCGTAATCGACTCCAAGCCCGCCACCAACATCTAAAAATTCGAGCTTGAGCCCCATTTTACGGAGCTTCGCGTAGATTCGTGTGCCCTCTTTCACGGCATCCTTAATGCTCTTGATATTGGTCACCTGAGAACCGATATGAAAGTGCAACAACTTAAAACTATCTTCCAAACCTTCTTGTCGCAACACATTCACAGCATGGAGAAGTTCTGGAGTGGTGAGACCAAACTTCGCGAACTCACCGCCACTGGACTCCCACTTCCCGCTGCCTTTTGAATACAGCTTAGACCGTATCCCCACCAGCGGAGTCACTCCCAATTCCTTTGCAACCGAAATCACTTGGTAAAGCTCAGACAACTTCTCGACAACGATAATCACTCGCTTACCGAGTTTCAAACCCATCAAAGCCGTTTTGATAAATGCGTAATCTTTATATCCGTTACAGATAATCAAAGCCTGAGGAGGGGTATTCATCGCCACGACAACAGCTAATTCACCCTTAGATCCGGCTTCGAGGCCAAAGTCATAGGGTCGCCCCGCGTCGACGATCTCCTCGACGACCTCTCGCATTTGATTCACTTTAATTGGATAAACACCCTGGTACTTGCCCTTGTAACCAAACTCGGCAATCGACCTTCGAAAGGCTTCATTCAGGCTCACGACTCGATGGCGGATAATATCCTGAAACCGAATCAGTACAGGCAACCCGACGCCTTGAGAGCGAACCTCTTCAATGACACTTTTAACATCAATTCCTGGTCCCTCGCCCCGGCGAGGGTGAACCGTCATATTTCCAGTAGGATTGATGCTAAAATATTGGTCGCCCCAATTTTCAATATTATACAACTTCAGTGAATCGGACACGCTCCAGGTTTTCATTAACATGGGCTTTACCATCACAAGACGTGGGCCGCAAAGATTAAATGAGTCAACCATTAAAAAATACGCAAGACTGTAAGCCGGGTTCTGTCTTCGCCTCACTCTTCAGAGCCTGAATGAGACGGAGGCGATCATTCCTCTCGAACTCACGTCACCGTGAGCCTCTAGCGGCCTTACCCGGAGGTAATAGTCTAGCAAACCTAAACCTCCCTATTTGGCCTTGCTCCAGGTAGGGTTTGCCGTGCCACTTCTGTCGCCAGAAGCGCGGTGGGCTCTTACCCCACCGTTTCACCCTGACCTTTTTGAGACGAATCTCAAAAAGGCGGTTTTTTTTCTGTTGCACTTTCCGTCACCGATTCGTCGCCAAACCGGTGCCTGGCCGTTAACCAGTACCTTGCTTTTTGGAGCCCGGACTTTCCTCCCACAGAAAACTAAAACCGCCCTTACGAAGCGTTTAAAAATCTTCTGTCAGCGATCGCCCGTCTTGCGTAAACCTAATCAAATCGAATTCTTATCTGACGACGTCAGACTGCTGAAGAGCTCCCTGCGGAACTGCAGGAACGAACAAAATCCTGTTGCAGCTCGGACATTGATGTAAAATATTGCCCCTTTGCAGCTCAATATACACTTGAGGTGGAACCATCATATTGCAACCACGACAACGGCCACCAACAGCTGGCACTAATCCAATGCCTCCTCGAGCATGACGAATACGATCGTATTGCGCAAGGATTCGAGGCTCAACGCCAGGTACATAATGACCTCGCTCCGACAAGAGCTGATCGAGGTCTGCGCCCAAGGCCTGATCTTGACCCAGAACCGCTTGTGCCTGTCGCCCGTGCTCCGACTCGAGTTTTTCCAATTCGGCTTGAAGCTGGGCTAAATCTTTTTGGCAAAGTTCAATATCAGCGCTCGACTTCTTTTTTTGCTCGTCAAGACTCAGCGAGAGCTTCTTCAGCTGCTCCATCTCTTTGGAGGCGGCCTGAAATTCTTGGGTATTTTGAACCGATTCTAGCTTGGCAATCGCGCGGCTCAATCGATCCTGATTCAGCTCTAGAGCCGCTTGGGTCTGACGACTTAATTTTTCAAACTCTGTGAGCTGATGATTTTTGGCGTCAAAACTCGCTTTTCCCTTTTTTAAGGCATCTTCTGCAGCCTTTAAGGTTGCGGGCAGCACCTTCTGATTTTTCTTAATATGATCAATCTTCAAATCTAATTCTTGGAGTTGTTCCAACTTCTTGAGCTGTTCTACCAAAGGGAGCTGCTGATTCACTTCTTTCCTCCTGACCAAATCATCTGTGTCGGTGTCTGAACATCTACCACCCTGATCCCGAGACCTAAAAGCCAACTCTTCATGATTTCAATAAAGAATCTTTCGCTTTCTCGATGCCCGAGCTCCATCACTGCCAAACCAAGACGCTGACCCTGGAGAGCGCTGTGGTACCACACCTCCCCCGTAATGAGAAAATCGCATTTTACGTCGGCGGCAGATTCCACGAATGATGTTCCTTTCCCAGCGGTAAAGCCCACGCGGGCCACCTGGAAAGGTGCAGGGTTTGTTATCCAAAACCCATTTACCTTGAAAAGGTTTCTAACATCTTTAAACACATCTGAAAAGGGCCTCGGTCGCCTAAAT
>CAINWE010000091.1 GCA_903854365.1 Oligoflexia bacterium | reverse complement strand
TGCAGAGATCATTAAAAAAAAGTAAAACGACCTAAGTGGCGAACTAATTGAAGAGATGTGTTGAGCCATGTTTCCCCCTTGATAGACTGTTCTAGTTGTATCGAGGAATCTCTGTGCCTGTCAAAGAAAAGGAATTTGCGAGATCTAATCTGGGCGATCGCGTTCAGTCGCCCCTTTTAGACAACTAAAATAGTTTCGAACGATTCAGTTGTTTCAGAATACTTAGTCTTGGTGTATGAAACGGGGCTGTTGCAGGTTCTGGGGTTAACGAGGATAAAAAAATGAATTCTGTTTCGAGTCATAGAAGTGCTGCTTTAAGGCTGAATCTGATTAAAATTTATATCAGTAGTTTTTTTAGATACTTTATTTTGTTTCTACCGATTATCGTTCCGTATTTTACGTCTTTGGGATTGACCCATCAACAGGTAATGACTTTGCAGTCTGTCAATGCAGCTACTTTCTTTTTGACGGAAGTGCCTACGGGTTATTTTTCTGATCGTTTTAAGAGAAAGTGGGCAATGGTTTGCGCCGCGTTGATTCGGATCTTGTCAGTATTGAGTTTGATTCGGGCTGAGAATTTTCGTGATTTGGTGATTTTTGAAATTCTCTTTGCTTTGTCTCTTTGTTTCGATTCAGGCACTGACACGGCTATTCTTTACGATACTTCCGAAGAGTTGAAGCAGGTGAGCGGTGACGCAGAAGTGGGTTCGAATGGCCTGCTGAGTAATCGGATGTTTTATCTTCAAATTGGTGAGGCTGTATCCGCTGTTTTTGGTGGAATTTTAGCGTCTTATTCTTTGAGATATACGGTTTACGGTAGTTTGGGCGTGGCGTTAGTTCAACTTGTGATTGCGCTTTCCGTTATTGAGCCTGCCCGGGTAAAAAAAGAGAGTGCGAAATCGGCTCCAGTCGCTAGTGGGGTTTTGGGGGCATTGTCTTGCTTCAAAAATAATGCGCTGATGAGTTGCGGAATACTGCTTATTTTTATTAATTTGCTGACGTTTATTGGTACTTGGACCTATCAAATGAATTGGGCTCATAGTGGGGTAGATCTCAAATACTTTGGGTATTTGTGGGCGGGTTATAATGTGGCAATAGCATTTGCGGCCCGTTTGGCGCCTCGGTTAGAGGCCTTCATGGGGAGTAAGTGGTTGATCGTCCTCACGGGGAGTCTGCCTGCGTTAGGCTTTTTGGGGATGTGCTATTCGAGTGCGATTTTGGCAGTCGCTTCGGGTTTCGCCTTACAATTTTGTAGAGGGTTTCAAGGAGTGACGATTCACCGAATTTTCAATGATCAGTTGCCGTCCGGGATTCGAGCTACCGCAAACTCGATGGTGAGTTTGGCTATTCGAGGCTTCTTTGCGGCGATTGCTCCTTTTGTCGGTTATCTGGTCGATCAAAGAGGGATTAAATTCTCCTACTTCTGTTTAGGTGTGTCATCGTTAGTGGCGTTTGGGTTAATTTTTTATTTTGTGCTGAATCGTCGCTTATTTGATAAGCATGGACAATTAGCGCTAGGGTAAAGAGTAAGTTGCTGCTGAGGTCGTTTGATTTTTTCAGCGACTGGAAGATTCTTCAGTTCTGCGCTGGAATTGGGCGGAGATGAAAAAAATAAAAATTGGAGTGTTCGATTCCGGCGTCGGTGGGATTACTGTCTTGACTGAGCTCAGGAAAAGACTGGGATTTTTAGATTATGTGTATCTGGGTGATACGGCACACGTTCCCTATGGAACGAAGAGCCCGACTCAGATTGAAAAACTATCCTTGGATTGCGTGGCCAGACTCAAGCATGAGCAAGTCGATGCTGTGGTCGTGGCTTGTAATACTTCCTGTGCTTGGGCTTTTACCGCGATTGAGAATTTGATGCGACCCGTTCCCGTATTCGGAGTAGTCAGTCCAGGAGTGGAAGCTGCCCTTGGGGCTTGGGAGCGGCTTGGTAAACAGACTCCGGCGGCGCCTCAAGATGAGTTGCGGCCTATTTTAGTCCTTGCGACACGCGCCACGGTTTTGAGCCAGGCTTACGGAAGAATTCTTCGAAAAATTTTGAACCCTTATGGAGACTTGGAGGGGCAGCAACCTCCAGTTGTTGAGCAGGCCTGTCCGCTATTGGTCCCGATGATTGAAGAGGGTTGGGTGGACCATCCGATTTTGCATCAAACGTTATTGGAGTACGTGAAGCCTTATCGCGAAAGGTATTTGCCTGGTGTTGCCTTGCTCGGATGCACTCATTATCCTTGGATTCATTCAGCGTTTGAGTCTGCTTTGCCCGGGTGGGTGGTTGTAAATTCAGCTCAAGCGATCGCAGACTGTCTGGAGAAATCAGACTTGATTCAAAATCATTTGATCGATCTTCGTGCTGCGGGAGAAGTGCAGCAGTTGGGAAGAGTGACCTGGATTTTTACAGATCCCAAGGCTTTGCCTGGATTCGCGCAGACTTGGATTCGTACGAATTAAAGCGGTAGTTCTTATGAGTCGCTATCTTCGCTTTGGCTTTTTTCTGCTTTCTTAATTTCTTCTGACAGGAGCACTCGCGATTGGCGTCGCTTCTGTGCTGCAATGTATCTCCGTTTTTCATTCGGGGTTTTGAGAAGGAGTGACGGGACGGGGGTAGGTCTTCCATGGTCATCGAGTGCAACAAAGGTAGTATATGCAGTAGCTGTGTGAGTAAATTCGCCAGTGAGAGGGTTTTCAGAGTCGACGCGCACGCCTACTTCCATCGAGGTGCGGGATACATAGTTGACTGTGGCGCGAATGTGTACGAAGTGTCCGAGTCGAATTGGGGCTAAAAAGTGAAGGGCGTCAATGGATGCAGTGACTACGGCACGTCTGGCATGACGGGTTGCAGAGATCGCTCCTGCGATGTCGATCCAGCTCATGACTTTGCCTCCAAAAATTGTTCCTAAAGCGTTAGTATCTGAAGGGAGAACGATTTCGGTCATGATTACTGCAGAATCTTCAGGTGATTTGCCGGGCAGTTCAGCTGGGCGAGAGTTCGTAGAGGACATGGCGTTGGTATAGTCGACCCAAGTTTAAGTTGCAAATGATTTGCAGAGAGTTCTCAAATGGTAGGGGTGTAAAAAAACGGCTCATCAATTGAAAATAAACTTGCCGTGCAGGAAAAGACCTTTTTATATTGGGAACTCAAGGGGGGAGAAATGGAAGTCTCCGATGAAAAATCTGAATATTGTGGTCAGGAACTAGTTGAGTCTGTTGTTTCACTTAGTGGGCTGCCGGAAATGGTGATTCGGTCCGAGTTAGATGAGTTGCTCGATCAGCACGGGTTTTCTCACGATGATCTGACTTTAGGGGAGTTGAGAGTGGCGATGCTGAGTTATCTAGAGGCGATCAACGAGGATATCCAGGCTCAGGGCACCATGGATACGAGGTCCAACGAGCATTCTTGGTCGTCTTGAAAAAAGATACGCCATTGCAAACCAAAGAAGTACAGAATAAGGTGGTTTTTGGGTCGTCGTGTTGACTGGATGCGTTGAGTGATGTCAGTTAGAGCGAACGCCACCAGGAAAGCCGTTGCTTTGGAATTTGGATTCATCGCAAAATGCAAAAAAAGTGTTTTTGCGCAGAGCAACATGGGTTGCATCTATGTATAATAAAAACGAGAGCGTCATTATCTGGAGGTTTCCCGCATGTTAATTAGATCATCTCAGTCGAGTGTCCCTTCGAGTTTGGTTCGTCCGGATTTAGTTGGGTTTGATATCGATCGCTTTTCGGCCCAGTCTCCAGCGGGTTACATTCCGAATCCTATTGTGGTGGAGCAGACTCCTCGCGGCGAGAGACAGTACGATATTTATTCTCGTCTGCTTTTGGATCGGATTATTTTTCTGGGTACCGAAGTTAATGATGTCGTGGCGAATTTGTTAGTCGCACAGATGTTTTTTCTAGAAAGTTCAGACCCCGATAAAGATATTCACCTCTATATTAACTCGCCGGGTGGATCGGTGTATGCCGGGCTAGGTATTTACGACGTGATGCAATTCATTAAATCTGATGTTTGCACTTACTGTATTGGTATGGCTGCAAGTATGGGGGCTTTGCTCTTAACGGCAGGTGCTCGAGGTAAGCGATTTAGTTTGCCGCACAGCCGGATTATGATTCATCAGCCTTTGGGGGGGGCGAAGGGGCAGGCGTCTGATATTGAGATCCAAGCGCGAGAAATTCTTTATCTTAAGGATCGTCTGAACGCCATTATGGCAGAACATTCAGGGAAAGATATTGAGCAAGTCAAAAAAGATACTGATCGCGACAATTACCTCTCGGCGAGAGAGGCAGTTACCTATGGTTTGATTGACAAGGTAGTTGAGAAGCGCGGTACTGTTTAACGACCGGAAGTTTTAGTGAGGAAGGTTTATGGACGGAAAAAAATACGGCGATGGTTTTGGGAATCTTTGCTGCTCATTCTGCGGCAAAAACCAAAGAGAAGTGAAAAAACTGATAGCGGGGCCTACCGTTTATATTTGTGATGAATGTATTGAGTTGTGCAACGATATTATTGCGGAAGAGGGTCAGAAGGATGTGCCCTCTCGGTCGTCGCAGTCCATACCTAAGCCAGCTGAGATTAAAGGGATTTTAGATCAATACGTAATCGGCCAAGACCGAGCGAAGCGCGTTCTTGCGG
>CAINWE010000090.1 GCA_903854365.1 Oligoflexia bacterium | reverse complement strand
GGCAAGGTTGAAAGGCGTCAGATACCTTCAAGTTTGACCGAAAAGGTCCCGCTATGCTTTTTGAATTTTCAAAGGCCCTTACCCACTACGGAGTGAGTACACCCGGTCAGGACCACACTCCCCACCATAAACTGAGAAAACCCGATACCCCGGACTGTTATAGACTAGCGCCCAAAGCCCTGCTAAAAGACAAGCACCATGAGCCTCCAACAAATGTCTGAGCTTCGCCAATTTTTGTCGACCTATTTCTCCGATTCTGAGCCCGATCAGGATGAGGAAAATGTTCGAGTCTTTATCCAAAAAACCAACAAAACAACTCAGGAACAAGTCGTGATCCAGCTCCAAAGTTTCATGAGCGGCCCCGACCTCTCCTTAATGGAGCTAGGGACTGAGACTAATCGATGGTTCAGCGACCTCACCGAAGCCCAGACTTGGCTTAAAGGAATCCTCGATCGCATCACCCATACGGGCCTCTCGTCAGCCGCAGTCGTCAAAGACAGCAACGGAACCCCACTCTCAGAAGGAGACTCCGTCCAGGTGATCAAGGACCTCAAAGTCAAAGGCGGCTCAAGCGACCTCAAGCGAGGCACGCTGATTAAAAAAATCCACCTCGTTGATGATCCCGAGGTGGTCGAATGCCGAGTAGACGGAAGCACCCTGGTCCTCAAGGTCTGCTTCGTGAAAAAAGCCTAAATCGCGTGTCGATAACTCACATCGACGACGATCTCCCGAGATCCTGCAGGCAAAGCGGGGTGAGAGTTCCCAGGAAAATAATTAGCCTCGAGGTAGCGATAATTTTGATCTAACAAGTTAAATATCCCCAGCCCGGCGTTCATATTTTTTACGAAAAAATCTTGGTATCTCAAATAGGCATTCAGCAAAAGAGTCGGGCCGAACTGCATCAGCTGCGCCGACTGCGCAGCCGTCAGAATATTCTGAAATGGACTCGAGGGCACCCCGCCGTACTCATAGCCGAAGCGACTCCCCAGATAGACCAACTGAGGATTGAGTGAAACGTTTTGACTCAGTTGAATTCGATTGTTCCAGGTCAATTTATGGGGAGCTAATGCCAAGACCTGATCTCCTCTCGAAGGAACAGCATAATTTTCGACCTGATTTTTACCTGCAGCATCATAAAACGAGTACGACAAGGTGGAAGAGAAGTTTTCGCCTAAATAGCGGAGATCTACTCCGAATCCCCGACTCCCAGTCTGGGTACCATTCAAATATGAATGATTCGTATAACTATAGAAAATGGGGTCTTTTATTGTTAAATCGAAGACATTTGCCGAAACATTAAAATTTTTACCCAATTGATATCCAATCTCCAGTTCAAAAGTAGTCGCCACCTCTGACTGAATCGCTGAATTTGAATCGATATTCTGGACCGTAGGCGATCGATAAGTTTTACTCCCCAGGAGCTTGACACGAAATGCATCAAGCGCCTTCGTAAGCGCAATCATCGGTACCCAAACTGCAGGAGTAAGACCTGTGGTCTCGTAGCGAGCACCGACCGTCAGATTGGCGAGCGAATGCCGCCAAACGCCTTGACCATAAAGCGACGAACCCAGGTAACTCAGCTGATGAGCTCCATTCGAAACAAAGGGGAAATACGGATCCTGCGATACAATCGAGTTCACGGTAAAGCCGAGCGTGAATTCCAGATGCTGATCAGGATCCCATTGGAGGTCCGCGGCAAGCCGAGTACGAGTCGTCGTGGTTCCATATTCGACACCAGTCACACCATAAATAGAATTCCGCGCAGGTGAAGTATCTGTCATGTTTTGCACTGTTTTTGCGTCGTCTCCAGTAGCACTCCATCCTTGATATTGTTCGATCTTCAACTTTGGTGAAATTCTAAGCCGATGCTGGTCTAGCCAGAAGTCATATTTTACCTGAGCATGCCAGGAGTCAAAATTCATCCCAATTGGGTAAGGATAAGAAATACTGTAACCATCCTGATAGGTGGTCACAAAATGATCCCAGAGAAATCCTACATTCAGGTCCTTCCACTGAAAATCTAAGTTCACCAGGCTCGGATTCAAAGCCGACCTACCGGCCATATTGAACGTGCCGCCATACAGGTCTTTATAATTTCGATCACTGCGATTGCCTCGCCCGACAAATCCGGAAAGCGAAATTTTCGCATCTCCGATTTGCTTTCCACCCTGGAAACTCAAATCAGCCCTTCCCAAAGCCTGATCCATTTGACCATATTTAAAACTCGCTGTAACACCCTTCAAATCATCAAATTTCTTTGTGACGATGTTCACGACTGCCAACTCTGCAAATCCACCATAAACAACCGTTCCAGGACCGCTCAAAATAGAAATCTCTTTAATTTGATCCACTGGAAAATGATTTCCAAAATTATTCGATGCAAAATCCAACTCATTCATCTCGTGACCATCCCACAGAACCAATATCCTGCCTTCTTGGGCCCAAATTCCGCGCATACCCAGGGACACAACTCCTTGAACATCCGCAGCAATTTGGAGCCCTGGCACCATCTGAAAAATATCCAACAGGTCCCGGGCCCCCAGATGGGCGATATCTTCATCTGTAAAAGTCGCAATCACTCCAGGTTGTTCTCCAAGAGACCCCCTGCCTTGGGCATTAGAGCCACCGCTTGAGCTGAACTTGAAATCGGATTGTGAGTCCACCCGACTCTTCGCCTCCATCCGATCCAATGCACTCGCATTCAGCGGCTCACTCAACACAAAAGCTGCGCCTAGGAAAATCCAACATTTCATCTTCTCTTCCAAGAAACTCATCGGAATCATGATTTTATCCCCTCAAGAATGATCCAACGATAGACTCACTCCTCCTCAAAATCTAGGCAAAATAAACCCATTTACTTATAGCAACCTCAATAGGACACTATTGAGAGTGAGTGCATACGTCAAAACCAGAGAGGACCGGGTGATCCCGCTCCACCCAATCGATTCCGTCGCAGAACGAAATCGTCTCGAGCCCCTTCCCCCCGCACAGGATCCTCACAGCACATCGCCTTCCCGAATTATTGCGGATATCGAGGTCTTGTTTGCTCGGAATCGCAATCTTGAACTGGCTTTGCAAGACGAGAAAAATCGCTCAAAACAGACCAACGACGACCTCCTGCAGAATAAGAAGACCCTTTTAGAGCTGCAAGCCCAACACGAGAAACTTGAAACAGCATTCAAAACCAATCGTGAGCACTTTCAGTCCAACTACTTGAGATTTAATCAATTAAAGGCGGCACACCTCATCGAAAGAACTCGCCGAATTCAGCTAGAAGAACAGCTGGAGCTACTGAAGAGGGATAAGGACAGACTCCACCGATACCAAGAAGAACTGGAAACGATCAGAAACGAATTCTTTCAGCTTCAACGAAGTGAAAAGAATCTCAAAATCGAGATCAACGGGTACTTAGATCAGATCAAGACCTTGTCCGAAGAGCGCCGTAAACTAGAACTTGAGCGCAAAGCAAGCCAACTCGAAAACGATTCACAGAAAACGATGCGAGACCTTCTCAAGGAACAGCAAACCCTCTTGGGAAAAAATCTCGAATCACTACAAAGCAAACATGATTCTTCCGCAGCAGAAGGCGCACAGCTCAAAAGGCAAAACCACTTGCTCCTCGCCAAGCTGCAACAATACCAAACGGCCTGGGCGTCGCTGAAGAAGCGAGAAGAAGCCTTTAACCAATGCCTCGTGACGCTCCAAAATCAAGAAATGACAGCCAAGGAGCTCAAAAGAATTCTCGCCGAAGAGAAACTTCTGCGCAGCCAGGCCGAAACTTCACTCGCTTCGGAACGAGCTCAGCGAAACCAAGCCCAAGCTTTAGTTAACCAAGAAAAGGACGAAAAAGTACTGGCGCTCAAAATCCTTCACGAAGTCCAAGCAAGACTTTCTAACGTATTAAACGAACTTGAGACCTTGAAGGAAAAGCCTCATACTCGAATCAGCCAGAGATCCGTTCCCTTAGATTGTTGAAAAATGAAGCTTTTTGACCGAAAATTTGGAAAATCTTTTTTTGAATCACTTCCCTCTCATCCGGGCGTCTATCGCTTTATCGATGAAGCAG
>CAINWE010000089.1 GCA_903854365.1 Oligoflexia bacterium | reverse complement strand
TTTCGAGTGACAGTGGTGGGAGTGGAGGGAGTAAGGCCGCTTCGGCAGCTGCTTCTGCTTCAAAGAAACCCTAGCTAGAAAATAGGATTTGATTTTTTCATCGTCCAACCTTAGCCTGGCATTCTTGACATGCTTGAAGTCAAAGATGTGGGTAAACACTACGATCAGCAGTGGGCACTGAGGGGTGTACGATTATCCGTTTCTGAGGGGGAATTCTTTTCTCTGCTTGGACCCAGTGGCTGCGGAAAGACTACCCTCCTGAGGCTTTTGGCGGGTTTCGATGAGCCGAGCGTAGGCGAGATTTGGCAGGATGGGGCGCGAATCGACCGGCTGCCTCCTTATCGTCGTCAATTTAATACGGTTTTTCAGCGGTACGCACTTTTTCCGCATTTGAACGTTTGGGAGAATGTTGCTTTTGGCCTGAGAGTTAAGAAGATAGCTTCAGCTGAGGTGAATCAGAGAGTCTCTGAGGCTCTGTCGTTAACTCGCATGGATAGCTTTGCGAAGCGGAGCATTGCGACTCTCTCTGGCGGTCAGCAGCAGCGGGTCGCTCTTGCTAGGGCCATTGTGAATCGTCCCAAGGTCTTACTTTTGGATGAGCCCCTATCTGCGCTGGATCTCAAGTTGAGACGGCAGATGCAGGTAGAGCTTTTAGCTTTACAAAGGAGATTGAAGCATACCTTTATTTTCGTGACTCATGATCAAGAAGAGGCGCTGACTCTTTCTGATCGGATTGCCGTCATGAACTCCGGTGTCATTGAGCAAGTCGGCACCCCTCAGGAGATATACGAATCTCCTAGGACTCAATTCGTCGCCGATTTTATTGGTTCAATGAATTATTTCGAGGGACGTGTGCGTGAGGTTCGAACAGAGGAAATGGTCCTTGATGGAGCCTTTAAGGCTCCTTACCTCATTAAAGTCTCCCGAGATGGGCTCCGGCGATTGCCCGAGGCTGTTCCCCATGCGAAGTTTCGACTGATGGTGCGGCCAGAAAAAATTAAAATTTTGAAGTCGCAGCCTCCTCACGAGTTTAATTGCTTGGAGGGAGTGATTCAAGGGGTGCTCTATCAGGGTTCGATGACCCGATTTCTTGTGAGTCCGCGAGAGGGTTTCGGTCATTGGACCATTGATCAGCCGAATAGTGCAGCAGTCGTAAAGAAAGCACTTCAAACGGGTGAGCGGGTCTTTCTATCTTGGTTGCCTGAGGACGGAATTCTTTTGGCAGCGGAGGAGAGCGGAGGTTCGGTTGTCCTTGGTCCGAAAATCGGCTAGTCGGAAAATTTCCCCGTGGGTTGCGCTTCCATCGGTGGGTTGGTTTACTTGGTTTTTGTTAGTCCCCCTAGGAATTGTCGCTGTTTATAGTTTTGCCACCAAAGGCACCTATGGAGGGGTGGTGTTTAGGTGGAGTCCAGATAATTACGTGCGCGCAGCTGAGTGGGTTTATCTGCGGGTGCTCTGGAATAGTATTTTCTTAGCGAGTATCACCTCTATTTTTTGCCTTCTCCTCGGTTACCCAATGGCATTTGTCATTGCAACCTCAGGACAGAGGCTCAAGACAGCGCTATTAATTTGTGTAGTGATTCCATTTTGGACGAATTTTGTGGTGCGGGCTTATGCCACTAAAGTTTTATTTTTAAGTCTGGGCGCCTGGCTTATGCCCTACGGTTTGGGAGTGGATCATTGCATAGTTCTCGTAGGTATGGTGACGAGTTATCTGCCTTTTATGGTGCTGCCTCTCTATGCCTCGATTGAGAGGTTTGACTTTACGCTACTTGAAGCAGCTAGAGATTTAGGCGCACCACCGGTACGAGTTCTGACTTCGATTCTACTGCCTTTGACCAAGCGGGGCATGGTCACTGGAATGATTCTGGTTTTTACCCCTGCATTGGGTGAGTTTGTTATTCCTGATCTTTTGGGGGGGGCAAAAACGATGCTCGTAGGCAACCTCATTACTGAGCAGTTTTTGAGAGCTCGGGATTGGCCATTTGGGTCAGCGCTCTCATTTATCTTGATGATGATGGTACTTTTGAGTCTGTCGATCTATTTTTATTTCCAGGGCGATCAGTGGGAAGGGTCATTTGATCATGAAGCATGAAGCTTTGCGGCGCTCTCCTTACGCTATCGGGATTCTCATTCTCGCAGGAATCGGGTTTTTTCTGCTCTATGCTCCGCTGTTTTTTTTAATCGAGGGGTCTTTTTTGTCGAGTTCTACGCCAGATGGGGTCCGGGTCTGGACTCTAGCTTGGTATGCTAGGCTTTTTGATGACGCTGCGATTCTTGAGGCCTTTCAACTGAGTTTGATCGTGGCGTTCTGTAGTACGATAGGCGCTACCTTTTTGGGTACTACCGCTGCTCTGGCCTTGAGTTGGGCTAGTTTTCCGGGGAAGCGGCTAGTTTCGATTCTCACTTATGTGCCCCTATTTATGCCTGAAATTTTGCTAGGTTTGGCCCTTTTGACTTGGTTTGTTGCGCTGAATCTGACTTTAGGTCTAATTTCAATGATTTTCGCCCATATTACCTTTAGTACTTCCTATGTCTTAATGACGGTGAAGACTCGCCTTGACGGTTTCGATGAGTCACTTTTAGAAGCGGCTCGGGACCTGGGCGCGAGTTCCTGGCAGACCTTCTGGAAAGTCACCCTACCGTTGATCTTGCCGGGTATTACTTCTGGGGCTTTAATGGCTTTTACGTTATCGTTTGACGATTTTTTGATTAGTTACTTCATTGCAGGA